>CALGBN010000312.1 GCA_937877765.1 Candidatus Bathyarchaeota archaeon
ATAAACCATGATTAACCTAGTTTTCCCCGCCTTTCCCTTATCTATGGCTTGAGCTAGGACAGTTCCTATAGAGCCGCAGCCTATTAACCCGACTCCAAGAGCCGTCTCCTCTACTCCCACCTTCAAATCATTATGATAATAAGTTAATTAGAGTATTATAAACCTAGCCAAAAACCTCGCGGTTACTTCATAAAAGTTGAATCAATTGCTTAAATTCACCCTCTGAAATCCATCCTTCTTCCCTCAACTTCCTCATCCCCTTCTTTATCTTATTCCTTGACTCTTCGCTTCTCAGAATATGAGCCCTCATCCCAGCGTTTCTTATATCTTCCTCAAAGATGGGATCTTTCTCGATCAAGGAGATTAATTGATTTAGAAGGTTTGTTATGGGTTTCGATCGATATGTAAAGAGCGACCTTATCTTCGCTGCTCCTAGAGCTCCTTTAAACTTTGTGAGTATCCCTAGATCTTCAACTATGGAGGGGGGATAGAGGACATAGTGGCTTTTTGAACCAGACTGGTAGCATGAGAGATAGAACGGTATATATACTAGGGTAGGTCTCTGTACTTTCCTTGCTATGCCTATCTTCTCAAGCTCTTTAAGCTCCTTCTCTTTTTCATCAATTAACTTGTTGATTTGATCTACAATCTTTGTTGTCAATTCCCTTAAGGTTTCTATTTCTTGTTGTTTCATAAAGTTCTAATTTCCACCTTGCCCCTTTCAATTTCTAGCCAACTTCTACTATCCCTCCAATCACCACAATCAGCTAGTTTTTGTCCAGTTTCTAATGTATGGACAGAAGGATAATGAGTGTGTCCAATAACTAATATTCTACACCAGCTAGCTTTCTCTAAGAAAGAAAATGCTTCAGCATATATCTGCCCTATTTTTTCTTTCCATTTTTCTCTATCTCTCTTTTTCCATTCAGAAGGCGGATTAAAGAACCAAGGGCCAAACTTTGACAATAATTGCCAATTCCAGTGCTTGCATAATGGGTCAAATTGAAAACCGTGGGCGAAACCTATTCTGCCTATACGGTAGAAAGGGAATGATTGTATTTCCATTCCCAGTAATTCAGTTAAACCTTTTCCTAGCTCTGGGTCATGATTACCATCAATAAATATTGTGTGAGTTGCCTTTATAATCTTTTTTAATGCTTCCAGTAATTCCTGCCCAATATGGCTATTTTTGATTTCTTTAATACTGCATCTCACTAAATCTAGAATATCGCCATCAAATATTACTTTGTCTGCTTTGCAGGCATAATTGGCAAAGGGAATAAAGTATTGCGATGTATAGGGAATATGGAGGTCACTAATACATATTATTCTTTTATTCTCCATCATTCACTGAATAGTTATTTTTTCATCCACTATTTTAGCATTTATACTTGCCTGCTTTTCTGCATCAGTCATAGGAAGATTTGCTAAAAGAAATGCTATATCTTCTGCAGTTAACCATAAAGCAAACCATCCGCCAAAAGTAAGAAAAGCTACCTCTTTCATTTTTGCTTCTACTGATTTAAGAGTATTGTAGAATACCAGTTTTTCATTTTTCCCTTTTATGTAGAACGTGAAGTGCCCCTTTCCGCATGTCAGAGCATAATTATCACCTTCAGCTTGCCGTATTCTCCAGTTCTCCTTTTCTGAGCAGGTCCAGTGTCTGGCGTCGCAGTTCACCGGGTACATCAGCGAGCCCCATGATGTAATCTGTTGATGAGATACCAAGCATCTCTGGAGAAGGATAACCTGTACCATTGTTTAATCCGTAGAGTATTGCCGCCTCTGAGTACTCTTGTCGGGCAGCCGAGACCGCATCATATACGGCTATCTCAGGATAAACACCAGTATACTCATTGATCTCACCTAGCAGTTTCTTTGCTTCAGCGATATTCGCCTCTGCTTTAGCCACCTCGCCGCTGTGGAGTAGTAGAATCGCTTGTTTACTTAGCGTACGAGCCTTGCGTGCCCGACTGTATGCCTCGTCTCGTGCTTTTTCCCGTGATAGTAGGTCCTCTTGGGCTTGTTTGATGATCTCATCCAGCATAAGAATATACACGCCTCAGAGAATTTAATCACTAGGTCGTGTGTACCCATTTTTGAATACAATATACTTATATCAAAAAACGGGTTCAATGCCACTACTCGGAAACTCGATAGGTGAAGATATGATACTAGACAAAGAACCAGCACAACCATTCTGCGGGTCTAGTAGTATATCTCAGTCCAGTGGACTGTAATTCGCCTATCAAGCACTGAATATCCCCATTGGGGAGGAAATTTTCTTGATAGTAGCGTTTGACTTAGAAGGAACACTGATTGATGCCGAACTATTCCCCGCCCTCGGAGAAAAGCTGGGAAATAAGGCACAGCTAGATGATATTACAAATAGAGCCATGAAAGGTGAAATCGATTTCACCTCATCCCTCCACCAGCGTGTAGGGCTCATCAAAGGGCTCAGTATCAGCGAAGCACAGCGAATCGCAGGGTCACTAAGTCTATCCCATGGAGCAGAAGAAACAGTCTCGGGAGTAAAACGCCTCGGAGGAGTACCCATCATCGTCACAGGAGGCTTTGACATACTGGCACACAGAGCCGCATATCTCCTAGGAATCGAATATGTATGCTGCAACAAGTTCAAGCTACAAGACGGATGCATAACAGGAATCCATCCACCTATAATCACCGGCAAAGGAAAAGCCGAAAAACTACTAGGACTCGCAAGCTGGCTCGGAGTAAAACCAGACCAATGCGTAGCGGTAGGAGACGGGGCAAACGACATAGAAATGATGCGAGCCACAGGACTCAGCATCGCCTACAATGGAAGACCCAAAGTAAGAGAAACCGCGAAAAAATCAGTGGAGGGCGGCGATCTACGGTATATACTCCCCATCATAGAGGAGTTCGCCTCCACCACCCATGAACAAGACTATCTGGTTAATCAGATTCTATAGACCGCATTAGCTCATCAAAGGTGATGTTTCCACCGCTAAGCACCAAAGCCACCTTTTTGCCCTTCAACTGGTCCTTGAGTTTGACTGCTGCGGCGAGACTGGCTGCACCTGCTCCTTCAGCAACGGTATGACAGTGTTCTAGGTAGAGTTTGATGGCGTGACGCATCTTTTCCTCAGAGACCAAGATGAAATCATCTACCTGACTCCTTAGAATACCAAGAGGTAACTCGAAGGCGTTTCTTGTGGCTAAACCATCTGCAAAGGTCTCGGCTGTGGGCGTTGATTCCACTTTACCACTCTTATAGCTCATGTAGATGCTGGGTGCCTTCTCTGCCTGAACCGAGATCGCTTTCACCTCTGGCTTCAATGTCTTGATGGCTGTAGCTGTTCCACCTGCACCTGTCCCGCTACCCACGGGGCTAATAACGACATCAATATCTGGCTGCTGTTCCATTATCTCCAACCCAATGGTGCCTACGCCTGCGATGAGAAGCGGCTCATTACCACTGTTGATAAACCGGTAACCATGCTCTTTGGCTAGTCTTTGCCCGTTCTCAACGGCCTCATCAAAGTCCTTACCATACTCATGGATTACCGCACCATGCATTCTAATGGCAGCTACTTTGATGGGATTCGCTCCTTTTGGTACGCAGATATGGGCTTCGACACCGAAAATCCTACTCGCCAATGCGATGCTCTGTCCGTGGTTGCCTGTGCTTGCAGTGATTACGCCTCGTTTTTTCTCTTCTGGGCTAAACTGGCTGATGAGATTGATGCCTCCTCTGATCTTGAATGCCCCTGTGGGGTTGTAGTTCTCGTGTTTGATGTACGCTGTGAATCCTAGATACTCGTTTAACGTGGGATACGTGTAGAGCGGGCTTGGATTCATGTATGGTTTGATGCGTTCAGCTGCTTGAACAATATCGAGTAGATTTGGTTCCTTCATAGTTAACTGATGGAGACTTGGGTTTATCTCTGTTTTCTAGGAGGCTTATAGACATGAATCATCATGCGGTACGGAATATCTGCACGGCTATACGTATGCTCGTTTCCAACCTGCTCTACGTTATCCTTGCCATCTGTAAAATCTAGTATACTCTTCAGGTGATAAAACGGGAAATCGATACCCGGTGTATAATAATGCATAGGAATAATGACCTTAGGACTCAGCAAGGTAGCGTTATCTTCGGCCAAGGCAATATCAGCGCCAGTAGCCAGCATCAAAATATCGGGCATGCCAATCTGAAACATCTGAGAAGGCGTCAAATAATGCCCAAGATCACCCAAATGAGTTACCTGAATACCATCCATGTTAATATCCCAAGCAATATTCGTGCCAAGACGTTTCCCCCTTTGATCATCGTGCCAGCACTCCACGCCCCTGAGCCGCGCAGAGCCCACGGTAGTATCAATTGGTTCGCGTAGAATCTTACAGTCATACCTGTCTGCGCCGCTGTCATGGTCATCATGGCTGTGACTGATGGTTACCACGTCGGCTTCTGTTGGTGGAGGAGGAAGATTCAATGATTTTCCGTCGTGAGGGTCTGTGATTACGGTGGTGGAGCCGTCTGTTATTGTGAAGCAGCTGTGCCCGTGCCACCGTATCTGGAGCATGGGTTTTGTTTGGTGTTTGATGTTTTTTTGTCTTGTGATGGACTAGTTTTCCGTTAGGTTTATATAACATATTGTGTGTTTTATCATACATAATGTGTGGTTTACCACACATGGAGAGAAGGGAAAATGAAAACAAGAAACATGATCACGGCGACAATAGCCATAATCGCAGGAGCCTTAACAATATGGCGATTCGGAACAAGTACATTCGGCATACTCAGCGGAGTCAATGTAGCAGTATTAATAGCAATAGGTGGCTTATTCGTAGGAACAATACTAGAGAGACAAGAAGAGAAACGACAAGGCTACGTGGTAGCAGACGAGATGAGCACACAACTACAAGGAAAAGCAGGAAGAGCCGCCTTCATCATAGGCAACTACATCTGGCTTGCTCTACTCTGGTATGAGTTTCTATCAGAGAACTTACTACCCACGCCTAAAATCGGCTCACCGCCGATACTGATTGTTGGACTACTCCTACAGGTTGCAGTCTACTTAATAGCTATGTACCATTATGGGAAGAACATGAAATGAAGACTCGCATCAAGGAACTCAGGGCAAGAGACAGCTTGACACAGGCGGACCTAGCGAAAAAAGTAGGAGTAAGACGCGAAACCATTAGCTTTGTTGAGAATGGCGAGTATAACCCATCGCTGTTATTGGCAAAACGTATAGCCCATGTATTCGGTGAGGCCATCGAGGAGATATTCATCTTCGAGGAATCAGAGTTAGCCCTAGACTGATGTTATATTTCTCTACACGAACACTATACCATGTCAGAGAATGGAGTATTATCCAAGTTTTGGGTACAGGAACTAACCAGACCCGCATTCGAGGACTGGCTTGAAAACGAGCAGGCACCAGTCGTAATCATCGGCATAGGCGCAATCGAACAACACGGATTACATCTACCTCTAGGCACCGAC
>CALGBN010000313.1 GCA_937877765.1 Candidatus Bathyarchaeota archaeon
CTCGTGGGCTCGGAGATGTGTATAAGAGACAGCTCTAGGGTTGTCCATGTTAACCCGAATTCCTTTCCCTCAAGGTTGAATCCCATCATACCTGACTCTGTGGACGCTTGATGATGCCCATAGAGATCGAATACGTTGTCCGCATCGAGTCCAGTGGTCCATGGCTCTACCCCAGGTGGGTGTAATATCGTGAACCCATATCCTGTTGTCTCCACCCAGTTGCCCTTTGCGCCACCATTCAGGTAGTAGTTACCAGCAGTGATTAAGACAAGTAGTAATCCTAGGAGAATGTACTGTTTTTTTTCATTGATTTTATCTATCATAGGTATGGGGTCTCATGTTTTTCTCATAAGCACATCTCAATAACAATATTGGATAGGAACGTCTGGTATGTATTTCTCATGTTCATTCTTGAATCAGGTTTTTCAAAGAAACCAAACCCCATTACCGTATGCGAACCATAGCCACCTCACTACTCGTGGGAGTTTTACTGTTTGGGGGATATTTCCTCCACATCAACGATCAATACAGGTACCACGTCCCAGAGCAGGTCAATGACGGCTGGGTAACAGGCGATCTACGAGACCACGATTTATCGCTTCAGCCCCTCAGTAGCCTCATGAACAAGATGGAATCAGGTGAGTATGAAAAACTCCACAGCCTGCTGGTTGTCAAGGATGGACAGCTCGTTTTCGAGGAGTACTTTGATGGCTACAAGTACAACTGGAGTGGCAGAGGCTACATGGGCGAGTACGTTGAGTTTAACAGGACCACCTTGCACCATATGGCTTCAGTGACCAAGGCATTCACCTCCGCCCTCACAGGCATAGCCATCGAACAGGGATACATCGAGAGCGTTGATACACCCGTTTACGTCTTTTTCCCAGAATACGCTGACCTGTTTGGTCCCATGAAGCGGGAGATCACCATCGAGCATCTACTAACCATGAGCAGCGGCTTGGACTGGAACGGTATGGAGATACCCGTCAGCTCAAGAAACTACGAGAACGACCTCATCCAATTATTTATCGTAGAAGACCCAGTCGAGTACATTCTCAAGAAACCTGTGGTAGCTGAGCCCGGCACCCGATGGTACTACAGCTGCGGCGACGTGAACCTACTAGGCGAGATAATCAAACGTGCCACAGGTAAACGTATGGATGTTTACGCAGAGGAGGTTCTTCTTGAGCCACTTGGGATAACCGATGTTCAATGGTCTTTCATCCAACCCGAGATTGTTCAGGCATCCGGAAGCCACTACATGACTCCGAGGGATGTAGCAAAGTTTGGCACCCTGTTTCTGAATAATGGAAAATGGGGTGATACACAGGTAATTCCAGAAGCATGGGTGGAGAAGACCACACAGGAATACATCTCGTATGATATACCCGGATGGAACGAGGCATATGGAACACGATACGGGTATCAATGGTGGCAAAGAACCTACACAGTTGATGGAATTAGTGTTGATGTGGTTCTAAGGTCTGGTTGGGGGTGCCAGAAAATCGTTCTTTTCCCAGAATATGATATGATGGTGGTGATGACAGGCGGCTATTATCTTGGAGATGAGCCTGTAAACGAGATAATAGTGGATTACATCATTCCATCCCTAGAACTACACTCTTGATTTATGGTATTCATAGAGACTCCTAGTTTCATTGTTATATGAGACCATATTTTGCTAATGATTTGCCTTAGAAAAATCTGTAAAAAAATTAAATTCTATCTAATAGTTTCTGAGGAACTCTATAAGTCTGACCACATGAACTACAAGTAACCAAACTACTCTTCTGACTAGGGGCTTCAGCGCCACATTTTGGGCACTTTATAATAAAAGAGCTACCATCAAACTTGAACTCGGTAGCAATATTATAGTTAGTTACCTCAGTTTTCTGCAAATATGCTACTTTATGAATAAACCATTCATTCTCTCGATCGATAAAACCATCAATTCGGCCCTCTTTAAGCAACCATTCAAGGCGACCAATCACCCAAGCAATATTATCCTCATATGGGGTAACATTATACGATTCAGGATACTCTTTTGCCGCATCTTCGTATATCGCTCTAAACGAAGTATATTCATTACTCGCTACAAGCTTGGTTATTTCATCATTGACCTTAAGGAAAAGTAAATGATCTCTTATCTTATCTACAAGATAATCCAACCACGCCTCTGGTTTTTTCAGTCCAGTAAACTCTATTCTCACCAGTTTACCGTTTTGATTATGATCCATCACCAGTTTCTTCCCGAAAAACGAATCTTCGAGCCTTACACTTTGAATATCTTTTATCCAATACCACTTAGCTAGTTCGTATCGTTTGTTAATCAATCCCTTAGTTAATACAAATACCAACCGATTGATTGAGGTAACCAGTAAAGTGCCATTTAATGCTCCACACCAGTTACATTCGGAGGTCATTATGGCTGTTTCATCAATATTTAGAACCGAAGAAGCCATGATTAAATTACTTTGTATCCCCCTAAATTGTTTTCATAACAAAAAAGGAACCTACATTGTCATTGTTACATGCGACTGTTAATACAGTTGTCTTTTTCTGGTCATTGGCTCCATATTCTTTATTTATCGTTAATAGAATCTTAGCCTGTCTCTTATACACATCTGACGCTGCCGACGAATTAGACGGTGTAGAT
>CALGBN010000314.1 GCA_937877765.1 Candidatus Bathyarchaeota archaeon
GATGACCTTCTTGAGGTAGGGCAGCTCGGTGCGGCTCGCGTCCTCTAGGGCGACTTCGGCTTTTACGCCCCGGTCCTTGGCGTGCTCCACGACGCTTGTGGTCACGTCCAGCATCTCTTCGGGCGTCTTGGTGAGCTTCTTCACTATATGGAGCCTGCTCGTGGGGATGATGATGTTGACGCTGTCGGCGCCTGCGTCTACTGCGGCGTCGATGTCGCCTTTCACGCTTCTGGTGGCGCTGCAGATCTCGGCGTCGAGCCCTGCCTGGCTGATGAGCTTGACTGCCTCCCGTTCCCCGGGGGACACCGCGGCGAAGCCTGCCTCTATCACCTTGACGCCGAGGGCGTCAAGGGCTTTTGCTATCTGTAGTTTTTTTGTGGGTGTCAGGCTTATGCCGGGGGTTTGTTCTCCGTCGCGGAGGGTGGTGTCTAGAAACTGTACTCTCTCTGGGTACTTATTCGATAAAACGATACCCCATTTGTCTCACGTACCACGTACCGTTTGTTGACGGGATTTAAGGTTAACGCTTGAGTTTGATTGTAGGTGTCGTGTTACAGGGTATTATGGGAAAAAATTTCTGGGATTTATGTGGTTGCTTGGGTGGAATGGGTGTTTTTCTGCGTGCGGTGGGATGCGTTTTATGTGTGATTGGGTCTGATGGGTTTTCTTGGGCGGGGTTCAGTTGAAGGAGTTGTTTCGCCTTTTATCGTTTCCATTCCACCTATCTGTTTGTGGTCTGTTTGGTTTTGATGAGTCGGTTCAAAGTGTCCGGGAGGCCTCCTAGGAAGTCGCCCAGTTCGGGGAGCACGAGGCGGTCTATGAGGGCGACGGTGGCCGCGATGCCCACCACGCCATATATGAAGCTGACGGGGTAGTGGTAGGTCTCCACTGTGGGGTTGGCCACCCACCAGCTAAGAGGAGGCACGTCGTAGCCAGTGAGAACCACCGTCAGGATTACGCGGCTAACGTTCAAGGCGAAGACGAGTGCGGCGCCCAGGGCGCCGGCGGCGGCCTTCCTAGCCCAGCCGCCTTGCTTCAGGGGCACCACTAGGCCCAGGATGACCCCGAGGACGTGGATGGCGCTGCACTCCCTGATGATATAGACGTGGACAGGACGTATTCCACTCGTAAGTTCTAGATAGACTAGCCCGTCGGTCACCCCGTAGCCGGACTCTAGACCAAAAACGTTTATCATCGTCGAGCTGGTTCTCGCCGTCAACAGTTCCGCCCAAAGGCTTGGCATCGCTTGGAAAACGATGTAGAACGCCGCGAACACGGCCACATAGACCGCTAGGTCCCTGGGGCTGTAGTCGTGGTCGTCCATGGTGAGGTATGTTGGTTTGGCTCTATTGAAGGGTTACTCTACAGGTTTGGTGCCGCCTCGGCGGCGGCTTTATCCTCGTGTACTTTAAACAGAATGTTGGTTTGATGGACAATGGGTTCAGTCGTTCACGGCCCGTTGAACCCGCAGGCCGGGCACTTGTACTTCCTGCCGAACAGCCTGCATTTTTCACATCGCCAAAGAGTTACTGCTCCGCAGCTGGGGCACTTGAATTTGACAGCCTTCTCCTCAGGAGTGATCTTCCGCCCGCAGCTTATGCAAGTAGCCATCTTGTAACCACTCCATAAGCCAATGCAGTCTTATTTAAAGATTGACCGCTCATTTTCACGACCTTAGAAGATCGAACATGGCCTACCCGGCGTCGCTTTAATGGTGGTTTGAATAGAAGGCAAGACTGAGTGAACAAGGATATGGTAGTTAGCACTCTTCCAAGGGGCTTCATGGAAAAAGAATAAATTTAGGCTAGATTAAAATTCGTAGATATGTTTGGTGAAAATAGCCCCCTATCCATCAGACTGGGTTTCACAAACGTCTTCCTAACAGAGTGCGACGGCGGCTACCTACTAGTGGACACCAGCTACACAGACCAGTACGACCACTTCAAGACTGAACTCCGGAGCATGGGTATCGACCTACACCAGATTAAGTACGTGCTCCTCACGCATCACCACGACGACCACGCAGGCTTCGTCAGACCCCTCATCCAAGAAATAGGGGCGAGGCTCATCGTCCATGAAAACGCGTTACCCAACCTCGAGAAAGGCGTCCACTACATGGACATGCTTTACCTTAACACTTGCACAAGGGTCACGTTGACGCTGTTCTCACTAATACGTGAACACACGTACCCAGGCTACAGTCTGAAAGACGACGACATTGTGATCCAGGGGGACGAACAAGCACTCCTAAAAGAGATCGGCGTGGACGGAGAGATACTATACACTCTAGGTCACACGGACGACTCGATCACAGTACTGATGTCCAATGGAGACGCCTTCGTCGGCGACGCCGCCATGAACTTCCTCGGTTTCTGCAGGATAAGATACAGGCCCATAGTCTACGAATCCCTCGACGACGTGTATCAGAGCTGGGAGCGCCTAATCGAGAGAGGGGCCATCACTGTCTATTCGTCCCACGGCGACGCCTTCGACGCAGATAAGCTAAGTCAAATACTCCAGAGGCTGGATGGATGAAAACCGTATACCTACCTTAAATATAAAAATAAACATATCAAATCGATGCTTAAGAGGGCGTTCGATAAAATAGGTTCCTTCAGAAGACTGGAAAGAAACCTGCTACTGCTTTTTGCTATGGGTCTAGTGGCGGTCGTAGGCCTTCAACTCATCCAGCCCCTCTTCCCTGTCTATCTGCAGAGCCTCGACGCATCGGAAATCGAGATCAGTCTGGTCATATCTCTTTCAAGTGTCGTCGGGACGGCGCTCATGTTACCGGCAGGCTACATAATAGACAGGGTGGAGGAGAAGAAGATGCTCCTGTTAGGGATATTACTCTGGGCCGTGTCCACCCTCTTCATCGCCTTGGCGAAGAACTGGAGGACCGTTGCCTTCCTATACGTCTTCCACGGGATAGCCGAAGCGTTCGTCGGACCGGCGAGGATGACCCTCATATCGTCGACCTCGACGCCAGCGACCGAGGCCACCGTCTTCAGCCTCATGAGCCTAGACTGGTCTATCGGCGGAACATTGGCGCCCCCAGTCAGCGGGTACCTGGCGGAGAACATGGGATGGCAGGTGCCCCTGCTGGCCGCCTCCACCGCGTTCTTCTTGAGCCTCATCCCGGCTCTGAAGCTGGATGAAAGACCCCCAAGAAAGACCAACCAACAGAAGCCTGACGCTCCCCGCACCGGAATCGTCGAGACCCGGCTCCTAGCAGCATTCTTGTATTTCATGTTCGGGTTATTGACGAACTCGGCTCAATCCATGGTTGGCACCATGCTTCCCCTTTTCCTGAACAATCAGCTCAGCCTCTCCACCACCATCATAGGACTGTTCTTCACGGCGGCCAACATTATTGGGGTCTTCATACAGGTACCCGGGGGGCTGCTCGCGGACAGATACAGCAAGAAGAGGCTCATCATGCTACTGTTGCTACCCATTCCGTTTATCTACGGGCTATGGGGGATCGTGGACGGCTGGTACATGTATCTGCTGATATATGTGCTCTCTAGGGGGCTGCTGAGCATGATGGGCCCAGCGACCCTCGCCATAGTGTCAGAGGTCTTCCCTGATGAGCATAAGGGCTCAGCCTTCGGCTTGAGGATGGCCGGCGTTCGTCTGGGCTCGGCTGTCGGCCCTTTGATCGGGGGATACCTCTACGGTACGCTGGGCCCCGTGAGCCCGTTCACCGGCGCTGGGGTGGTCCTCCTTCTGAGCATCCCCTTCATCTATCTTCTGAAGTGAGCCTTCCTCCTCGTATCAGGTTACCTAGCGAATACCAAGATGAGAAAAGAACTGGGTCAGACTTTTACTTCAGTATGGCTCCACACTTCCAGCAAACCACGAGGTTGTCCGGGATCTCATAACCGCACTTTGGACAACGAATGAAGCCCTCCTTAGGCGTCCCTGCCTCCGCCTCTACAGTCTCGATGGTTGCTTCGGCGCTCATGGAGTGAGAGACGAGGAAACGTTTTTCATACTTTATGGCGCATGGATCGGTTAATCTTCGGGGGCTGTCGGGCGCTCGCGTCTCCTTATCTCCAGTTCCATCCTATGCATATCAACCACGTTTCTTATCCTCTTCAACAACACGATGAAGTGCTCGGCGTCGTTGGCCTTCCTCACGTAGTCGTTAACGCCCGCCTTGAAAGCCTCCCTCGCCACCCCCTCGTCCGAGTAATGAGTGTACAGTATCACCGGCACCCCAGAGTGCTCCCGCAGCCGCCTCATGAACTCTATGCCGTCCAGCCCCGGCATCTTAAGCCGCTTCACCGCCTCCGCGGGGGACGTCGAGGTCTCTATCTCTATGTCCCCGTCGTACGCCATCATGATCTCCTTCGTGAGTTCAAGGTAAAACGACTCATCGTCTAAATGAAATATCTTTACCAACTAGCCCCCCCACTAGCGTAATCAGAGTGTATATTATATAATGAAAATAAAAAGAACCTCATGGAATGATTTGGAACTATCGTTCCATATCTATGATTAAGAACCTAGATATAGAAAACTGTCTTAAAGATGGTTAATATAAGCACTGCAGGGGAGAATGGTTTTCCCTAGAGTTCATTTAGGTTATAAGAAAATAGACTGGGAATTACGAAACATATCGTAGGAGAGAATGGAGGAGTAAACTTTACGTAAAAAGTTGTGGAGTACCCATACGCCTGTCTC
>CALGBN010000315.1 GCA_937877765.1 Candidatus Bathyarchaeota archaeon
TTTCAAGCAGAAGACGGCATACGAGATGTAGAGAGGTCTCGTGGGCTCGGAGATGTGTATAAGAGACAGCTTATTACGAGAATTAATACGACGCCAATTATGAGTTTGAGTTTCAAGGAACACCAAGAGTCATGTATTGGTTGAACCTAAAAGAATTATTGAACAAAAAATGGGATTAAAGGCTATGATAAGCCTTCTTACCTAGATCGAATGCCTTCATATTCATCTCTATGAACTGAGGCTTTAGACCCTCCTTCATAGTATTTACCACGATCTCCTCGCTGCAAGGCAGTAAACCGCTCTCGGTTATTGCGCCAAGCATGACAATGTTTGTGGTGATGGGGTCTCCTGCTTCCTCTGCGATGCCTGTGGCGTCAAAGGTGTGAATATTCTTTGTCACCTTCTCCAATAACGCAAACAGCTTATCCATATCCGGGTAAGGCATCATACCGCTAACCACCTCAACTGGGGTGGTCTTACGGGTGTTAATCAATGCCAATCCATCCTTCTTCAGATAAGTAACGCCTCTGCGTACTGCCTCAGCTGGTTCAAAGCCAATGAGAACGTCGGCTTCTCCTTTCCTGATCTGGGGGTTGTTGGTCTCGCCGCCGATCTGGATGTGTCCCATTACTGGTCCGCCTCGTTGAGCCATACCATATGTCTCACCGATCTTCACGTGCAGCCCTGCCTTGATGGCTGCCTCTGCTAGGAGTCTTGAGGCTAGTAGGGTTCCTTGTCCGCCTACGCCTGCGACGACTATCTTGAATGTATCCATTAGTCTCGCCTCCCTATTGCGCCCACTGGACATACCTGTGCACAGCTATCACAGCCCATACACAGAGTGGTGTCAATGCTTGCTTTACGTTCATCCTCGTTCCACATCAACGCTGGACAACCATAATTATTCAGACACTGTTTGCATCCAATACACTTCTCAGGGTCTACCACATATACCGGTGGTCGCTCTGGACGCATCTTGCGCACCGCTACCATGGCGCACTCTCTTCTGCTAATGACCATGGCTACTCCTTCTGCTTCCAGCATGCGTTTGAAGGCTGCTTCAGCAGCATCCAAGTCATATGGGTCTACGACTTCAACGTGTTTAACGCCTGACGCCTTTGCGATATCCTCGATCATTATGGGGTCTACTTTGTCGCCTGTGGCGGTGACTCCCATCTGGGGGTTAGTCTGGAAACCAGTCATGGCTACAGTCGCGTTGTCCGCTACAACGATCTTGATGTTTGCACCGTTGTGTACCGCGTTCTGTAGAGCCGGGATACCTGCGTGGAGGAATGTTCCGTCGCCTATCCATGCGATGGTGTCTATGCCCATCTGTTGCATGCCTTGGCTGACCCCGATGCTTGAACCCATGGCGAAGTATGTGTCCTCGAAAGCCATTGGGGGTGCGTGTGCTAGTCCGTAGCATCCGATGTCGCCGTTTACAACGACATTCATCAGGTCACCCTTAACCGCTTTTACCGCCTGTTTCAATGCGTAGATGCTTGATCTGTGGGGGCATCCTGCGCACATGGTGAGCATCCTATCGAACAGTAGCTCGTCTTTCTCTGCCTCGATCTCGGCTCTTTCCTGTGGTTTCTTCGGCAAGCCTAGAATATCTGAAATCTTTTCATCGATTAACTCGTGGCTTAGTTCACCTTCCCGTGGTAGGGTACCATCTAGTCTTCCCAGTATCTTGAGGTCTGGGTTGATGTCTTTGGCTAGGGC
>CALGBN010000316.1 GCA_937877765.1 Candidatus Bathyarchaeota archaeon
CCACCGAGATCTACACCGTCTAATTCGTCGGCAGCGTCAGATGTGTATAAGAGACAGGGCATGCGTCTGCTGCTTTTACGCCGTCTATGGTTGCCTGTGGTAGTGCTGTGCCTGATCTTTCCTTCTCCGCGTCGCCTACCATGTATGTCTTGTACTCGAACTCGATGTTTGTTTTCTGTTGGAGGGCGTCCATTACCTTGACTGTTGCGTCAACGACTTCTGGACCGATTCCGTCCCCCGGTAATAATGCTATTGTGTATTTTGTCATTACCATTCCTCTGTTTTGTTAAGGTAAGGTGCTAAGCCCCCTGCATTTAACACTTCCACCATGAAGGGTGGTAGGGGCTTGAACCTGAGTTCCTTACCATTACTCAGGTTACGTACTAATCCGCCTGTAACATCAACCTCAAGCACATCCCCCTTCTCCGCAGCGTCGTGGATACCGGGACATTCTAGTGCTGGTAAGCCGATGTTGATGGCGTTCCTATAGAATATTCTTGCAAAGCTCTCAGCCAATACAATGCTAACGCCGTTGCCTTTGAGGGCGATGGGTGCGTGTTCTCGGCTTGAGCCGCAGCCAAAGTTAGTGCGTCCAACCACTATGTCTCCGGGTTTTACGCCTTTTCTGAAGCTTGGATCGTGTTCCTCGAAGACTTTTTCAGCCATTTCCTCGGGGTCTGTTAGCTCCATGTAGCGTCCAGGTATGATGTAGTCTGTGTTGACGTTGTCACCGTACTTCCAGACGTTTCCTTTGAGTAGCATTTAGGCGACCTCCTCTGGATGTGTGATGTATCCTGTTAGTGCTGATGCTGCTGCCACTGATGCGCTGCTTAGGTATACTTCTGCTTCTGGGCTTCCCTGTCTGCCTCTGAAGTTTCGGTTGCTGGTGCTGATTCCCCGTTCTCCGGGTCCAAGCAAGCCAATGTGACCACCGAAACAAGCGGCACAGCTTGGGTTGCTGACTATCGCACCTGAGTCAATAAAGTCCTCAATTATTCCTTTCTGTAGTGCCTTCTTGTAGACGGCTCTACTAGCTGGTACAATGAGAACCCTGACATCAGGGTGAACCTGTCTACCCTTCAACAAGGCATGTGCCTGTTCTAGGTCTTCTAGGCGTCCGTTGGTGCATGAGCCGATGAATGCTTGATTGATCTTTACTTTCCCTAGCTCACTGACATCTTTCACGTTGTCTACGTTGTGGGGGCAGGCTACCTGTGGCTCCATGCCCGTTAGGTCTAGGTCCAGTGTCTCCTTGTAGACTGCATCCTTGTCTGCTTTCACCAAGTCGTATGGTCCGCTTGTGCGTTGGTCAAGCCAATCAATGGTTTTCTGGTCTGCTTCACAGATACCTGCTTTTCCACCCATTTCTATAGCCATGTTGCAGAGGGTCATTCTACCCGCTACACTCATCTCTTCAACCACTTTCCCATGATATTCGAGGGTCATATAGGTGGCTCCACTGACTCCAATCTCCTTAGCGATCCGTAGAATCACGTCTTTGGGGTGAACATACTCGCCCAGTGACCCATTTACGTTGACCTTTATGGTCTCGGGAACCCTGAGCCATGTCTTACCTCTTGCAAGCACTGCTCCCATATCGGTTGAACCAACGCCTGTGGCGAAGGCTCCGAATGCGCCATGGGTACAGGTGTGGCTGTCTGCGCCGATTACCAGCATTCCTGGTTTCACGAAGCCGTGCTCAGGTAGTACTTGATGGCAGACGCCGCTGTTGACGTCGAAGAAGTTCTTCATATCTTGTGCTTTTACGAAGTCTCGTATTACGTTGTGTACTCGTGCGCTGTTGATGCTGCTTGGTGGAGCAACGTGGTCCAGTATCATTACTACCTTGTCTGGGTCCCAGACTTTTTCGGCGCCCATCTGGTACATTGCCTCAAAAGCCAGTACGCTTGTGACGTCGTGGTTGAGCGCCACGTCTACTTTTGTTTTTATGAAGTCTCCCGCTGAGACCGTTTCTTGGTTTGATGCTTTTGCTAATATCTTCTCGCTGATTGTGCTCATTGTCTATCCTTCTTCATATTTTGGTACAGGTTTACACCGTTCAGATACGCGTTGACGCTAGCAAGTACGATGTCCTCGTTGACTCCTCGGCTTGTTACCACGCGGTCTCCTTGTCTGAGGCGTACCTCGACGTTGACCACGGCGTTGGTTCCTCCTGTGATGGCTTCTACCTGATAGAGTTCAAGCTCCACAGGGTCCTCGATGGCTACTGCCTTCACCAACGCGTTCAGTGTGGCGTCTACTGGTCCGTTGCCTGTGGCTGCCTCCATGTAGCTGTCGCCGTTACGTGTTACCTTGATGCTGGCTGTAGGTGTGATCTTGTTACCTGTGGTAACTATGAACTCATCAACCACCAACGGGTTCTGCTGATGGATATCCATCACCTTGGAGGCTATCTCATATAGATCGGTGTCGCTGATGAGGGTGCCCTTGTCTCCGAGGGATTTTACCTGTTCAAGTATCTCGTTGAACTGGGCCTCGCTCGGCTCCAAGCCCATGGTCATCAAGTTATTGAATAACCCAGTCGAACCAGCGTGCTTACCACTGACAAGTCTACGAGTCGCACCAACCAGAGCCGGATCAATCCGCTCATAGGTAGTCGGATCACGTAATATCGCGTGTGTGTGGATGCCTGATTCGTGGGCGAAGGCGTTCCTACCGACTATTGCCTTGTTGGGCTGCACCTGCATACCTGTAACTCGGCTGACTGTGTGGCTTGTAGAGGTGATTCTCTGCATGTTGATGCCTGTCTTAACCTTGTAGAGAAGCTCCAATGCTACACAGTTCTCCTCTAGGCTCGCGTTACCCGCTCTTTCACCTAAGCCGTTGATGGTGGCGTGGATATGTGTGGCTCCACCAGCTACTCCCGCGATGGTGTTTGCCGTGGCTAATCCAAAATCGTTGTGGACGTGCACTCCGAGAACCATATCTGGGAACATCTCATGCAGCGCCCCATAGTATTCTAGGCTTCGTTCAGGCGTCAAAGTGCCTACGGTGTCGCAGGGTGTTACCCTGTCTACTCCTGCGTCCAGTGCTCGTTGGATTACCTTTCTGAGGAAGTCCATCTTTGTCCGTGAACCATCCTCAAGGCAAATCTCGGCTACTACCCCACGATCCTTGGCGTGTTGGACTACGTTGCTCGTTACGTCCAATATCCATGCTTGCTCTTTGTTGAATTTCCGTTTGACGTGTAACTCACTAACTGGTATGATGATGTTTACGCTGTCTACGCCGGCGTCTATCGCTACGTCTATGTCTTTGATCACGCTTCTGGTGGCGCTGCATACCTCTGCGTCTAGCCCTGCGTTGCTGATTAACTCGACTGCCTCTCTCTCCCCGGGGCTTACTGCTGCGAAACCCGCCTCGATAACATTGACGCCTAGGCTGTCTAGTGCCTGTGCTATCTCAAGTTTCTTTGGTGGTGTTAGGCTTATTCCGGGGGTTTGTTCTCCGTCTCGGAGGGTGGTGTCGAAAAACTGTACCTGTTCTGGGTACTTACCTAATAAAGCGATACCCCATATCACTCACGTATCCCTTTTGCATGGGTTATAGAATTTAAGGGTACCTACCAGTGGAGGAATAAATCAAGTAAACCTATAGTATATACCCGCGTGTAATATGGCGGTTTACAGGAGTTTACCTACGAAACGTAGGCTAAACAAGGGGTCACGTAACGCGATCTTTACCGAAGTTTTTATGATATTTCGCCCGTTGACGATGTCAAGAATATCCTCTTGATGTATCGTATCTGCGACCCTGTTCATATCATCGTCAGTCAGTTTATCCGCTAGATCCAGCATCCGTCTACTATCGCGGAGGTTCTTACCCCACGCCTCCTCAAAGAGCCGGTGATATTCAGCGAGTCTCTCAACAGATACATTATCTTCACGTACCGCATTAGCGGCTACTTTTCCGGCGATACGTCCTGCGGTGATGCTGGTATGGATTCCTGCCCCTGATAGCGGAACCACCATTCCCGCTGCGTCACCTACTAGCATCAATCCATCGTCAACAATCTTCTCTAACGTGCCTGTTGAGGGACAGATACCGCCTGTTTTCCGTATCTTCTTTCCGTCTCTGAACCTTGGATCATTTGCGATAAAGTCGTCAAGCACCTGTATTGCTGGTCGAGACTTGTCGTGTCTGATGCCAAGCCCTATGTTGGCTACTGTTTTGCCTTTTGGGAAAACCCAGACATAAGCGCCGGGTACCACGCTTCCAACATATATCTCACTTGCATCAGGTTCATCGAGGTTGATGTCTGTTACAGTCCACTGGGCTGTGATCCCATAATCATCAAAATACCGTTTCAGACCTGCGTTTCTCCTTATCACGCTGGCGTGTCCATCCGCGCCTACAACTAGCTTTGCCCGTAGCTCAAACTCTTCACCGCCCCGCTTAGCCTTGACCCCTACCACCACGCCGCCTTCCTTGATGACTTCAAGCGCCTTTGTGTTGTTCATCATCTCCGCGCCTGCTTCCTCGGCTTTATCCGCTAATGCTTTGTCGAAGTGTTCACGGTTGAGTATGTAGCCTTCAATCTCCTTGTGAGTGATAGCCACTATTTTCCCGTTAGGTGCGATTACCTTGACCTTGTTGATTTTCTGGGCGATCAATGGTTCGACTGGTTCTAGCCCAGACTCAATGAACCCAGACATTCCTAACGCCTCAGCACAGTATACTGGTGTGCCCGCCTGCTCATGTTCCTCAATGATCAATACGTTGGCTCCGTGTTCGGCGGCTGTTCTAGCTGTGAGGCTTCCCGCTGGACCTGCGCCTACTACTATTATGTCATAGGTTGATGGTGGATTCATTCCTGTTTAGTCATGGAAGCTAGAATTAATTGGTTTGGATGTTTTTTGTGCATGGAATGAATTTCTAGTACATATCAGGGAGTCAGTCGAGCTTTTATCTATGTCATTCCTATTCATACTTGCGTTTTAGCATCTGAGAGTGAGATTAAGAATGCGTAAGCGAGTAAAAGTAGATAGAACTAGGCTTGAACGATTCAAGTTTGAGCCGGTAAATAAACTAAAGGCAACTCTCAAAGAGAAGCCTGAACTAAGAACCGAGATAAAATCCGATTTTAAAGGTACCCTGCAAGCACAAGGAATC
>CALGBN010000317.1 GCA_937877765.1 Candidatus Bathyarchaeota archaeon
TTACAACGGTGATATAATCGCTGAGAGCTATGTCACAGGATCTGAAGGAGGACCCCAGCCATGGACCCGGGAATCATGCAACGACGTAAAATCATCCACCAAATCAGTTTTCGGTACAGGTGTCGGTGTCTTCCTTGATGAGTACCGAGACCGGGTGAATCTTGATACATTGCTTGTTGGTGGTAGTCGTGATGAGTCACTGATACCCCAGATATGGGACCAACCGTTAACCGATCCACGAAAACAAGACATCAAAGTCAAACACGTAATCAGCATGACCAGCGGACACGCATCAGACGAGCCATGGCTGGCGCCAAGCCAAAGGCATCACTTCAAGGGATACACAGGCGCCTATCAGATGTACGAGTATTGTTTCGGTTGGTGGTGCTTTGAGGGTATACCTGATCATCACAAGCTACTCTTTGAGCCCGGTTATGGCTTCAATTACAGTAATTTTGGGTTAGAGCAGATGGCGCTCGCTATGAGAAACATGACAGGCGAGATGGTTGGACCCTACATCTATGATCGGGTTCTCTCAGAGATTGGGATGCCCATAGAACTCAAGACCAACGCATACCGGGACATGGTATACAATGATCCAAGGGAACTCAACTTCAGCGACACACCGGGCTGGGGTGTAGGCGGAAGCGAGGAATGCAACGCATATGGTGCGGACAGAAGCATGAGCCCCTATGGATACAATACTATCGTGGGTAGCACATTCAGATGCACTGCACGAGACTTTGCACGACTAGGATATCTCTGGCTCAATGAGGGACGATGGGGCGATAAACAGCTAGTGCCAGAGGCTTGGATTAAACAAGCCACAAGCAGGTTCAAGCAGGCAAACGGTAAGGCCCACAACTATGGGTACACCTTCTGGGTTCAGGACACATGGGAAAACGTGCCAAGGGACTGTTATGGATCAAGGGGTCATAACATCAACGACTGTTACGTGGTTCCTAGCCTGGATTTGGTTGTGATGCGGATGGGCAACGATAATCCTCCAAGTGATCAGCGTAACCTGTTTGTGGAGACCTTGATGACGAAGATAGTCGAAGCTATTAATAGATAGAGTTATTTTTTATTGCCACTTTCTTTCAGTGGTTATCCATGAGCTTGATTGATGGGTTAAGACAGCTTACAGATGATGCGTTAGAATACGTTGAACAAATTACCGCCTCTGAGCTTGTATCCGTGGAGATAGTGCTAATAGATGTACAGGAAACCGCGACACTCCATATTAATAATAAAATCACTCTACAAGAAGGCAGCCATAACCCTGACGCAAGAATCTTGATGACTAAAACAGTCTTCAATAATATACTCGCTGGCAAAGCCGATTTCGGTGCACTGATAGGTAGATCCAAATACTCTGAGAAACGACCAATCGACTTCGAGATAATCAACACAATCAAGACAAACCAACTCATGAGCACACTATACACATTAATGACCTTCTTCTTCACCCCCAGAAAACCAAAGATCAAGAAACTCAACCGGAGCTTAGCTGGGGAAGCCCATGGGGCTCATCCGATTCCTCTGGTTTATAGTGATGGACTCAGATCCGGTTGGTATACTATTAACGAAGGTGAGACCCTTAATGAGTCAGGTGAAAAAGACCCGTATCCACAGATATTCGTAATAATCAAGGGGAGAGGAAAGGCTCAGATCGGTGATACAAGGGTGACATTAGAACCTGATTCAGCGGTATATATTCCTGTGAATGCATCACATAGTGTTACCGCATTGGAGACTATGCAGCTTCTTTGGCTTGCTTGGAATACACCAATAATATAACGGATTCCAGTTCTCTATTATTGATAGGTATCAATTTGTGGGAAACCATAAAATATCCACATGTATAATCACCGTTGATCCCTGTGAATAAAGCAATCCTAGTCATAGCCATCATCGCCACACTAGCAATAGGCGGAGCCCTAACCTACAAAACACTCCAACCAAGCGACCAAACAGACACCACACAAGAAACAGACCAACCTGAAACCCCCGAGGAAACAGAAACCACCACAGAGGAACTAGACACCACTGTGTCAACCGAACCAGAAGAAACAACAACAGAGCCAGAAGAGACTGAACTCCAAGAACTCGAGGAACCAGAGGAAACCATACCAGAGCCCGAACCGGTTATGCTCAACATTACCCATGAATACACGCACTTTGGTTTCATGCACCCTGAACACCTCCAAGAAATGACTGATTTAGGAATTTATTGGCAACGTCCACACCCGGGACCATTTGTCTGGGGTTTAATTGAGAAAGAACAAGGCTCCTATGACTGGAGTGAAGCAGACGCAGAGGTACAGAGATCACAGGAGTACCAGATCAATATTATTGCTACTATCTGGCCTTTCGCTGACTGGGATCAAGAGGTCTGTAACACCAGATTATCTAGTATGGAGACAAAGATGTTCCGAGAGATAGGCGAATACAGAGGTAAGCCATGTGATATGGAGGCGTATAGTGCCTTTGTTTCTGCTGTTGTTGAGCGTTATGATGGTGACGGTGTGGATGATATGCCGGGGTTAACCATGCCCATCAAGTACTGGGAGGTATCAAACGAGCCATCAATGCAGGAAGTCCTAGTATTTTTCACAGGCACACCAGAAGAGTACCATGAGATACTAGAAACAACCTATAATGCAGTGAAGCAGGCAGACCCAGACGCTATGGTAGTGCAGGGTGGAATGTCTGGGCTTCACGGTGATTCAACCGATTTCTGGGATAGTGTCTTGGCTGATGGAGGCGCAGAATACTTTGACATCGCTAATATCCACAGTATTGGTCAAAGCTCAGAGAACCTCATGGCATCAGAGTACAGAGACTACCTAGCCTCATTCGACATCGAAAAACCATTCTGGGTAACAGAAGCACAATACGGCAACAAGATGGAAAAAGACCAGCCAACAGGCGAAGAATGGGCATTCTTCATAACCAAGAGCTATGTTAGAGCCTACAGCGGAGGCGCAGAGAAGATATTCTATGTTGGCTTGGAGGAGAGCCCCGGTGTAGAGTCGACATGGGTAATAGGTCGAGACGGTCCACAGGAGATGTATTACGCGTTTGATACTATGGTGGATAAACTGGATGGATGGACCACAGTAGAGCAAATAGAGGATGACTTGTACCTGTTTACCGGCGAGAAAACAGTCTATGTTTGCTGGGGAACCCTGCCTGCTCTCACGGGCACAGTGACAGTGACATACTGGGATGGAAACACACAGTCAATAGACATATCGTCTCTAGAGATCAAGGATGAACCAGTGTATATAGAGGCTCAATAATCCTAATAAAAGAGACTGGCCGCGCTACTGGATTTACGTTTGTGGCTCAGTAGCCACTCGTAGAGCTTTGGATTCTCATAGGTCTTGGTCCAGCTATCGTGGTTTGCCTCCGGGTAGACCGTGAACTCTATGTTACCATACTCTTTGAGGGCGTCATACATCTCTTCAGAGCGCTTTATGGGAACAACATCATCTTTGGCGCCATGGAAAACCCATACAGGTACATCTTTGATAAGATGTGCTTTCGATGGGTCTCCTCCACCGCATATAGGAGCAATAGCCGCGTACATCTCAGGATACTTGGTGGCTGTACGCCATGTCCCGAATCCACCCATACTGAGCCCAGTCAGGTAGACCCGCTCAGTATCCACGCTATAGTTATCCATAATCTCCTTTGTTAGCCATACCACAGTGTCTGGTGACCACCATTCATCCAATGGAACCTGTGGAGAAACAATGATAAATGGAAAATCATGTCCGGCTTCAATGAGCTTTGGTGGGCCATGTATCTTGACAAGCTCAAGATCATCACCTCGTTCACCCGCACCATGCAGGAAAACCAGTAACGGGTATTTCTCCTCATCCGAGTAACCATCTGGTAAATAGAGGAGGTATTTTGTTTCACGTGTGAAAACGTGTTTTGATTGAGTCATAGGGTAAATTGGGTACCTGACTGGATAAATTATCCGCGTAGCTCGCTCACAAGTAGCGGCAAGAAAGTACCCACATCAGTAACAATACCTACAGCTTGACTCGTACCCCTATCACTGAGCTTTGTAACAACCGCCGGGTTAATGTCCACGCATATGGTCTTGACTCTACTCGGCAGCATATTACCAACAGCTATGCTGTGTAGTGTTGACGCAAGCATGATTACGTAGTCAGCGTCTTTCACCTGTTCTCGGTATAGTCGCTGTGCCTCGTTGCTGCATTTGATTACCTCGGGGATTGGTCCATCATCCCTGATTGAGCCAGCGAGAACAAAGGGAACATTGTTTTTGATAAGCTGGTAGAATATACCCTTCTTCAGCTTGCCGTTATCAACCAATGATTTGATTGATCCTGCTTTGAGTACCTGATTTATCGCCGCGATATGGTTTCGTGGGTTCTGTATCTTAATTCTTTCAAGATTTACACCTAGACTAGTGCCAAAAAGGGCCAGCTCAATATCATGCACCGCTAACGCGTTCCCTGAAAGCAACGCGTCAACATAGCCGAGCTCAATCATCTCCGCTAGATAAGGTGCGCCACCTGTGTGAATCACAGCTGGACCAGCTACAACCACTATTTTGCCACCGTTCCCAGCCCGGTCTTTGAGGCTTGATGCTATCTCCTTGATTATGCTGGTTACTGGTTTCTCGGGTGATACGTCGCTGTTCATGAACTCGAATACGCCGACGCCCTCGCGGGGGCGCTCAGGGTGCTTTATCTTTACGCCTCGTTGACCTACAACCACCTTGTCGCCTTTCTTCACAGCGGCAATTGGTTTGCAGTAGGCTCGCATGTTCTCCGGTTCTAGGATAATGTGTTTGTCCATCATCTGGTTCTCTACTGTCACCCACGTATCGTTCATATAGACGGCTGTCTCATGGTTTGTGGTACAGTAGAAGTCATCCGGAAGCATCATGTCACCCTCTACTGTCTCGTACCTTACTTCTGGTGTCTCTGGGAGGGTCGCGCCTAGGCGAAGTACCTCCCTTATGAGTGTGTCTAGCTGCTCCCTGCTCTGAGCCATCAGCTCGATGCGTGTGGAGCTTGGGTCGTGTTTTCCTTTCCCGACATTGAACTCATGGAACTCAAATTCTGCCTGATGATCCATTATGGTGTCTAGGACCTGTGATAGGATGTTAGAATCGATTAGATGTCCGTGGAGTTCAATGACTTGAGAGTAGTGTTCTGAGTTTTGTCGGAATGCTATCCCTTGCCATCTCTTTCACCTAGGTGTATTGGTTTGATGGGATGTGTGATAAAGGTTTTGTAGCTTTTTGTACAGCAGCCGAGTTGAGCCCCAGCCCGCTGATCAATTTTAAACGTACATGAACCTAAACCAAGGTATGAACCTTTCAAAAACATGGAGTAAACCCGAGATTCTACCCATGAGAAAACGCTCAGAGGTAATCGATAAAGTAATCAGGGAACGCCTAGACGTCATACTCCCCATCGCCATGCGTGAACAGGGTATCGATATGTGGCTTATCATTTGTCAAGAGGATGATCTGGACCCTGTCTACAAAACTATGATTCCCATGGATACTTGGTGTCCTATTCTTCAGATGCTGATATTCTATGACAACGGTGATGAGATAGAACTCATCAACCTCTCCTTTACAGACACAAAGGACTACTACAAGAAGCCGTGGGCGGGGAGAGTCCACCACAGAGAACAGTGGCAGATGATTGGACCTATCATCGAGGAGCGCGACCCCAAACGCATCGGCATCAACATAGGCTCTATACAGTGGACCGCAGGGGGACTAACTCACAACCTCTACAAACAACTCGTAGCGGCTATCCCTGAGAAATATGTTGAAAGACTTGAATCAGCCGAGCCATGTGCAACACGATGGCTGGCAACCCTTACAGACACTGAGATAGAACTGTATGAGCATGTAGTTGAGACAGCTCACAATATCATAGTCGAATGTTATAGCAATAGTAGTATTACTCCCGGTGTTACCACAATCCGTGATTTAATCTGGAGATATTGGCAAATTTGTGCTGACAATGGGTTGACTGTGGCGTTTAACCCATACTTTGGGTTATTCAGGGAGGAATCCGCCAAGAAAAAATACGGAGACGACGACACAATCCAGCACGGTGATTATATCCGCTGTGATGTAGGAATCGAATATCTTGGACTGATTACTGACCATCAAGAATGGTGCTATATCAGGAAACCCGGTGAAACCGATGCACCAGAATGGGCCAAGAAACTCATGGAAAAAGGAAACAAGCTGCAAGACTGCTTCATGGCCGAGTTCAAACAAGGACTAACAGGAGACGAGCTACTTGCCAACATATTAAAACGAGCAAGAGGCGAAGGGCTCCCCAACCCCAAAATATACAGTCATAGCCTTGGACACTTGCTACATGAACCCGGTCCATTGATTGGGCTCCCATGGGAACAAGAAAACAATGAAGGAAGAGGCGACGTTAAGCTAGAGTACAACTACGCATTCACCATGGAGCTATCAGTAGAGGATACAGTGCCAGAGTGGGATGCCCCAAGCTTCAGACTAGCCCTAGAACAAGATGTAGTTTACACAAAGGACGGTTGCCGACCAATAGATGGGCGACAGACAAAGTTCCATCTTGTCTAGTCCCTTTTTTATTATATTGTTCAGAAAAAAATGATAAATTTGTGGTTATCAAAAGTTATTATATAAATGTTTTAACTAAACAACATAGAGACTGGGCCATCGTGTTTCAATCCACGCCCCCGCACGGGGGGCGACTTAACTTGTGCCTGTTTGCTTGCCAGGCTTTCGTGTTTCAATCCACGCCCCCGCACGGGGGGCGACAAATTTGTAATGAAATCAATAGGTTAGGGCTACATGTTTCAATCCACGCCCCCGCACGGGGGGCGACTTTTTAAAAGGAGATAAGTTATGAACATACAGGAAGTTTCAATCCACGCCCCCGCACGGGGGGCGACTTAAGTTGATTTTTAGATTTTCGCTTCAAGTAAGTTTCAATCCACGCCCCCGCACGGGGGGCGACTGGTAAGGTTTAAATAGGTTACAAA
>CALGBN010000318.1 GCA_937877765.1 Candidatus Bathyarchaeota archaeon
AAACTACATAAATTGAACGGAGGTATAAATACGGATACAGGTCTGCTTATTGGGATTGTTTCAGTATTTTTTGTCGCTATATTGATGTCTATGGTTGGACGTGGAGGAGGTAATTTTTATGTACCTATTCTCGTGTTTCTCGGTTTAGAAATCCATCAAGCCGCGACCACGGCGCAATTCATATTAATCGCCGCCGCCGTCGCCTCAGCGTTAATCTATAATAAGCATCGGACACTTGACTGGAAGCTTGCGTTACTTATTGAGCCTCCAACGAATATTGGAGCTTTTATCGGAGGGTATTATTCACACGTATTCACGGGCACCACGTTAAAGTTTGTGTTTTCTGGGTTACTTGTCCTCGCTAGCTTGTTTATGCTTCGACCCGTGAGAGAGAAAGCATATGACGGTGTTAAGAAAAAAGGTTACTGGTATAGAGAGTTTGGTGGTTATAGATACGCTGTTCCTTTATGGGTCGCAGTACCTGTTACTTTCTGTACTGGGCTTGCTGCTGGGCTCGCAGGAGTTTCAGGGGGGTCTTTTAAGATTCCTTTGATGGTGCTTGCATGTGGTGTTCCTATGCGAATAGCGGTTGGTACCTCTTCGGCGATGGTTGCTGCTACGGCTACATCTGGTTTCATTGGTCATGCCCTGCGTGGTGACTTTAACCCAGAGTGGGCGATTCCGATCGCCGCTGCTGCCGTGGTTGGTGGATTACTGGGTGGAAGATTATCTGTCAAGACAGACCCGGATAAACTTAAGCTTGTTTTCGCTGGGACTACTTTGCTTGCTGCAGTGTTTATGTTAGCAAACGCCATAATGACATAGATCATACTAGAAATATTGGAAAAGCTGTGTGTGTGCACGTATAATACGGTCTTCATTATAGAGAAGTGCTATTTTTTCTCTCCTTCAATCTTGTGGTTATTGAATTCAAATCTAATATGTAAACCTCATTCATGCAGCATCTTGAAGAGACCGTAATTTAATATATTTCAGAAAAAAGCCATTAATACTACCATTTTTAGCTAAAGGAGCTTGGTGGCGGGGGTAGATCTGAACAATCGACCCTGGGATTATGAGCCATAGAAAGGAGCATGGAAAAAACGCGATGACGAAGTTGAGAAGCCTTTTTACTATGAAGATCTTCTAGGCACCATGGAAGGTGATAGAAAGAAGATGAAATACCGAGTTTATCGATTCGACATCAAGATGACGAGGGACCAAGACAGGCTGGAGCAGTTCCTGAACAGCCTGGAGGGCGAGGTCGTGACGATCATACCCAACGTAACCCCCGTGCCCGCCACGTACGTGGACTTCTTGCTCATCGTGGAGAAAATGGAAGGATGATGCATCAGACACAACAGCCCCCCGCATCTTTCCAGCCCTTTCACACAGGCAGAAGAAATGAGTGCACTGAAAAGTAAACCCATTATCTGCAGAGCAGGCGTTCACAAGGAACACCCGCAGAGTAAAACTACCCTTACATTTTGCTGCTCACAAGGAGAGTGGCGCCGGGGTGGTAGAAATGAGCTGCCGACCCTGGGTTATTAGCCTCATTAGATCAACCTCGCCCTCTTCAGGAGAGGCCTCTTTTCCCTAAAACGCCTGTTCCACGGTAGCCGAGCACCTCAACCAGGATCCAAATTTTTTTTCCATAATACCAAGTAGCACGATACAAACCCCAAGAAAACCCCCGAACACGCCCAGAAAACGCTTATTCCACGTAAGACGGCAAATATATTAAAATTAACATAAGCACATATGCATGTGCGGAAACCCGTTTTTCAATCAGGACCGAAAGATTTTACCCACAATCCAATGGATCCAGGCTCCACCCGCCGCTTATTCCATAGAAAAATCGAGTTCAGACCTTAATTCATGAATACAACGACATAATAATATGGCTAATCTAAACAATTCCTGCATGCAGCAATATAATTATTTAATTTAAATGATATTTGCTTGAAGTATATTTTTTACATTTAGGTAAACAGGAACAGGGCAAGCAACGTTTAATCATCCTCGATGGAATAAACGGTATGATACCTATTTATTGAATCACCCACATCATATAACATGGTTAACGACTTTGAGAAAAACACTAACAGAACTCGCCGAAACAGAGATAATCAACCTTTCCTACACCCCGAGAAGCGTCTTCAACCCTAACGACCCAACCAGCAAGATACTCGCCTACTTTAAAGACACAGGACACTACGAAGCAGTGGCCAGTGACGGAGCCAACACAGGCCTCATCACGGTACGAGACCTCCTAGGCGTAGAAAACCCAGAAAGAACCAACATCAAGAGCGTCTGGCATAAGATTGGCGCCACGGATGTACACTACACTGTGTTACAAGCCATAGAGGCCCTTGTCGATAACAACGTGAGAGCCCTACCACTAGTAGAAAATGGAGAGATCACAGGCATCATAAGCCAAGTGGATCTATTAAGAGAGTTAACAGAAGTCAACGAACTAGGACAAATAAAAGCCAAAGACCTCATGAGAACACCCGTAATCACTATTGACTCAAAGATCGGCAACGACCGTGCCCGCAGCTTGATGCTGGATAAAAAAATCAGCCACATACCAGTCACCACAGACGAAAAATTGAAGGGCATAGTAACCGCGGAGATACTGGTCCAAATCTTCATAGTCCCTGCTTCACGGATGACCACGGGGCACCTGACCGGTCGGATGGCGCCCAAGTTTTCAGGTCAAGTCAGCGGTGTAATGGACACCCAACCACTCATGTTGGGGCTGGAGGCGAATGCCCTGGAAGTGGCAAGGGAGATGACCCGAATGAGCAAGAGCGCCTGCCTCATAGTTGATGAGCGCGATAGAGTGCACGGTATAATAACACCATGGGAGCTCCTGCAGCCTATTTATGATCTTCGAGGTAAGGCAGAGTTACCCGTCTATATCGTCGGGCTTACAGCAGATGAGGATTGGTTCGACGCCGCTGTCGCGGAGAATAAGATACGCCGCGTGGTGGAGAGGGCACAGAATATGCGTCCCTATCTTCATGAGGTAAGGGTTCAAATAGAGAGGCAGAATATTGGCGGAAACCGTACGCGTTACGAGGTAAGAGCCCATATATACACAAAGCTAGGAGGAGAGACGATCCACGTTAAACAGGAGGGCTGGGATTTGTTGGAAGTATTCGATGATCTAACTCAAGCTTTAGACCAGATACTAAGAGATGAAAAACAGGAGCATGAGAAGAAAGCCAGGCACGGTAGACAGAGAAAGCCTAACCCCAACTTCAATCCTAAACCCGTCTAAATATAAGTCTCAGATTAACACCAAATACAACGAGCAATTCATGAGCACGGAGCCCAGAGATCAACAGGAGTCCTCCAATTAAGTGCACCCACGTACACATGATATTATATGCAATCACTCGGTTATCATTATTAATGGCTGAATACGTGAAAAGGGTTCAGTGAACAATCTGATCAAGAGGAATGCTATCACTGGCACAGAGAGTGTCCTGACTATCCGCGAAGAGGAAAGAGACTGTGTTGATGTTCAAGAACAAGCCCTCCCATATTCCCCCGTGTCCAAAACACACTCAGCTGGATCATAAGTGAGCACGATAACGCTGCACGCGCATTCTAATATAATATACAAATTCAGTAGATTCGCAAGTCAGACTGTGTGAAAACGAAAAATTGGTTTAGAAAATTGCGTCTACTTTGTATAGAATCCCAGGGAAAAACCAACCA
>CALGBN010000319.1 GCA_937877765.1 Candidatus Bathyarchaeota archaeon
TTTTTCAAGCAGAAGACGGCATACGAGATGTAGAGAGGTCTCGTGGGCTCGGAGATGTGTATAAGAGACAGGCGTCTTCCTATGCGTTTGTAGGCGCTAGTTGAGTTCTCAACTGGGGTTGGTATTCTGATCTCGGTTATTAGTTCACTCGGTTCTAGGCAGTTGATCTTTGGGCCCTCGAAGAGGTCTTCAACGGGGATTATGTTGGTGTCATCGATTGATTTGATCACGATCTCCGCGTCATGCACAATCAATGGACAAGCAGTATCCGCTGCAGGAGAAGCATTAACAATGTTTCCAGTTAACGTGCCCCTATTCCTTATCTGGGGGCTTCCTATACGACTTACAGCATCATAGAGTGCTGGTACTCCCTTGATTAATGGGTTTGATGCTGCTTGACTATGAGTTACTGTTGCACCTATCTTGATGTAGCCTTCCTCTTCAGTAATATAGTTGAGTTCAGGAATCCTGTTGAGGTCTACGAGGTGGCTTGGTGTACAAGCTGCCTGCCTCATGGCGATCAATAGGTCAGTTCCACCGATGATGGGTTTCGCTTTATCCAGTTCCTCCAGTAGTTGTAGTGCCCCGGCTAGGGTTATTGGAGCATGGTACTGGATCTTGGGAATAGGGTTCATTGGCTGTCCTCCTTCAGTGCTTTGTGAAGTGTCCATGGTCTGATGGGTAGACTGCTGAATCGTTTGCCTGTCGCGTGGTAGATTGCGTTAGCGATGGTTGGTACTATGCTGATGATGGCTGGCTCTCCTACGCCTTTGGCGCCGAAGGCTCCGTGTTTGTAAGGCTTCTCTACGATGATGCAGGGCTCGATCTCTGGTGTATCAAGGCTGCTTGGAATAACATAGTCTGTAAAGTTGGGGTTGAGGACTTTTCCACGTCCGTCTAGCTCCATGTTCTCCATCAAGGCGAAGCCCATGCCTTGACTGATGGCTCCCTCTATCTGTCCCTCGATGATCATGGGGTCGATTGCTTTTCCACAATCCATGGCAGGCCAGATTCTTGTCACCCTCGCTATACCTGTCTCAGTGTCAACCTCCACCTCGGCTACGGTAGCAGCAAAAGTATAGACGCTATAATTTACTCCTAAACCTGTTTCTGGGTCGAAGAATCGTTTGGGTGCCTTGAAGTACCCATAAGCGCCGGGATCATAGCCTCTGAGATACATTTCCTCGGCTAGTTCCTTGATTGGTATGCTTGTTTTTGGGTCTTTTCTATCGAATGCTTTTCCGTCAACAAGATCAATACGAGCTTCAGGTATCTCGAATAACTCCGATGCACAAGCCACCATGTTCTCCCTGAGCTTCAAAGCCGCCTTTGCTGCAGCTGTTCCACCAAGCATCAGTCCTCGGCTACCGTGGGTTGGTTTTGCGTTCAATGTACTGTCTGTGTCAGGTAGCTCAATGATTATCTTGTCAATTGGAACCCCTGTTATCTCTGAGACTATCTTGATATGACCAAAAGGACTACCCTGACCAATCTCAACGATGCCTGTACGATAATTGATGCTTCCATCTTGGTTCATCAGCAAGCTAGCAGCGCTCCAATCGGGGGTGCTTCGACTCGTGCTGATACCGTGGTATGCTAATCCAACGCCATAGCCTCTTACCTTTGAGCCATCCCAGACGGGTTCACGGTGTTTGCTCCACTCGGAGGCATCACGAACTGCCTCTAAGCACTCTTTGATGCCGACGCTACTGTCGAGCACCTGATCACATGTGGTTTTGGCGCCTTCTGTTAATACGTTCTTGAGTCTGAACTCGATGGGGTCCATGCCAAGCTCTAGGGCTAGTTTATCCATCTGTTGCTCGGCAGCGAAATGTAGTGCGAGGTCTCCGAATCCTCTGTAGCTGCCTCCATAGACTTTTGTTGTGTAGACTGCTCTTCCGTCTACGCTGCAGTTGTCTATCTCGTAGGGTCCGCCTGCGTGGGCTGTCTGTCTCCAGAGCCAGAAGGGGCTTCTATTCGCATAGGCGCCACATTCTAGGGTTATGTCCACCTCTATCGCTGTTACTTTTCCCTTCCTATTGGCTCCGCTCCTGTACTTGATGCGTGCCGGGAACCGTTTATTGCTATACGCTATGCTTTCCTCACGGCTCCACACATGAGCAACGGGCTTACCTAGCTTAGTAGCTGCGAACGCTGCGTATGCTGATACTAGTGGTCCTTGGTCGTCTTTTCCACCAAAAGCTCCACCTGTTAGCGCCTGTATGATCTGAACTTGGTTCAGGTCCCAGCCTAGTACGTGGGCTACTTTTTCCCTACACAAGAATGGACTTTGACCGTTGGCGATTACTGTTACCTTGCCTGTTCCATCTGGTATAGCGTAGGCTGCCTCTGTCTCGATGTATGTGTGGTCTTGGAAAGGACTCCAGTAAGTGTCCTCGACCTCCACATCAGCCTCCTTGAAGCCCTTCTCCGAATCACCTTTCCTGATCTTGGTTGTAACAGCGATGTTGCCTCCCTCATGAATATCCATGGCGCCTTCCGCTAAGGCTGCGTCGATGTCAAGGTAAGTTGGCAATGGATCATAGTCAACATTTATTGTTTCCATGGCTTCAGCTGCAGCATACTGGTCGCGTGCGACCACCAAGGCGATGGGGTCGCCTATGTAGTGGACTTTTTTATCGTTTAGGAACGGTTGATCGGGTAAAGCGTAGCCGATCTGGTTGTTCCCGGTGATATCAGCGCCTGTGTAGATGGCTTCGACTCCCGGTATCTGCAGTGCTTCACTGGTGTCGATGCTTTTTATCAGTGCGTGGGCTTCGCTGCTTCTGAAAATCCTCAGGATGGACGTGTCTCTGGGCACATAGTCTGCAGTATAACGTGCCTTACCGAGTGCCTTATCCAGTGCATCGGTTCTTGTCACGTTTTTTCCTACCACTAGGAAGTCTTTCCTGCCCAGTATTTCGGTTAATATCTTGTCATACTCCAAGGTGGAACATCCATTAATAGTTGAATACGGTAGGGTTGATTAGCTAAATAAAAGAATCCCCCAGACAATTCCAAAAATCAGGTTGATTCGCCTCCATGATAAGCACCTTGGTATCAGATGCGAATAACTCGAGCACGTTATCCACCTTATCACTACGACAAGGAATCAACAGCTTACCCCCACCCGGCAAAGCCTCCACAACCTTCAATATACCCGGATACAAACCGAAGCCCCGTGCCTCAAGATGCCCATACTCATCTGCAACCACCAAAGTTCTGTCATCCATAAGATGTGCAGCATCAACAAGGTCGTCTGTAGCTTTCTCAAACGTCCGTGTATTGTACTTGAATGGGCCTCTGAGGGTTTCCCACCCTTCTTCGTTTGGCTTGTTTTTGTAGACCATTGGAATGGTCTCTCCGGTGTTGGGGAAATATGCATCGTATCCGATGGTCTCTCTTCCCTGTAGTACTCTTCTGCTGATGACTCCATGGACTATGTAGCCTTTTGCACGGGCTCTATCAACTATCTGTTCTGCTCTCTTGCTTTTCCCTGACCCGATTGGTCCATGGATTATGAGTACTTGGGGCTTCAACTCGAAGAGAATAACTCACCCTATGTCTTGAATATTGCTTCTCAATAGATTACAGTCGAGGCATTTTTTAACCGACTAGACGAGACTCATATTGAACACAATGGCTCTTCCCACTTTCATACGAAGCAAGATCGTCTGCACCATCGGACCAGCAAGTAACAGCCCAGAAATACTTGACAAGATGTTAGAAGCTGGAATGGATGTAGCTCGCATCAACATGAGTCATGGCTCCCCCGCTGAACACCGTCCAGTGGTAGAACATCTAAGGGTGAGTGATGGTTGTAGTATCTTGGTTGATCTTCCGGGTCCAAAGATTAGACTGGGTGAACTTGCTAAACCTTTTACGCTGACCGAGGGGCAGGAACTTCACTTCACAATTAATAACGTGATAGGGAATGAGAAGGAGCTTCCTGTAAGCTATGATCTTTTGCCTTGTGAGATTATCTCTGGAGGGCATCTATTCATCAATGATGGCATAATCGATATGGAGGTAACCACTATTGACCCCGATAAGAAGGGATTCAACGCAAAAGTTGTATCCGGTGGAGAAGTCTCAAGCCGCAAGGGGATAAACGCCCCCGGAGCAGAGTTATCCCTCTGCCCACCTACGCCCAAGGACTTGGCTGGTATCCAGTTTGGTGTAGAGATGGATTGTGACTGGTTTGCCACTAGCTTCATACGTTCAGCAAAAGACGTTGAGGCTGTTAGGAAAGCCATCAAGACGGCTGGCGGTGATCAGCCCATCATAAGTAAGATCGAGCACGGTGACGCGATAAATAACATAGCTGAGATCATTGATGCTAGCGATGGGATAATGGTTGCACGAGGTGATCTTGGTATCGAGATTCCTCCATGGGATGTTCCACTACTTCAGAAAAAGATAATCGAGGCATGCAACATCAAGGGTAAACCAGTTATTGTGGCTACCCAGATGCTGGAGTCCATGATGCAGAATCCGAGACCTACAAGGGCTGAGGCTAGCGATGTGGCTAATGCGCTTCTAGATGGGGCTGACGCTGTGATGCTCAGCGGCGAGACCGCTATAGGGCATCATCCTGTTGAGACTGTGAAGGTAATGAACAGCATCGGTCAGGTTATCCAGGAACAGATCAGCAAACGTAATCAAGCCGACATGAAAGGACTACCATTATCGGACATAATGGGTGATTTGGCTTCCCGTGCCGTAGAATCCGTTGAGCCCTCAGCGATATTCGTTGTTACCCGTAGCGGTTTCAGCGCTTTGATGGTAAGCAAGCATAAGCCCAAGACAACCATACTCTCTATCACAAAAGACCCAAGAATCAATCGAAGACTCCACATGTACTGGGGAGTTAGACCTCTCAAGATACCTTGGACAGAAGACAGGGATGAGCTAATCATACGTGGGGTCAAAAGAGCGTTAGAGCTTGGATATATCTCAAGAAAGGATGTTATCGAAGTGGTATCTGGTAGCACCTTGATTGCTCCGGGGTTGACAACCACCTTAGAGATACTGAAGGTAGATGATATTCTCTACAGAGCGGAGCGCAGAGACTAAGTTTTATCACCCTATTTCACCCATAACCTACTATGAGTTATAATATATCCAAAGTCACTGAGCCTAAGCCAATAGGTGAAAACGAGATAATCCTCGTCACCAGCGGTGATCTAAGGCTCAGCGCGAACCAAGAGTGCTGGCCTGCCCAGAAGGAGATGGAGGAAAAAGTCAAGGAGGTCTTCAAGAAGGAAGGCTACAAGATAATTCGTGGGCACCCTTATGATGAGGAGTTGAAACATGGCTTCATTTGGACTCAGCGCATGGGGATGGACGTTTTTAAAGAGATACCAAAGAATGCGCGAGTAATAGTAGCTGAATCAGTATGGCAGTACAGCCATCATGTACTCGCAGGACTACGCGATCACAGGGGACCAATACTAACTCTCGCTAACTGGAGCGGACAGTGGCCGGGCCTAGTAGGTATGTTGAACCTTAACGCGAGTCTCACAAAGATGGGTGTAGATTACAGCACCATCTGGAGCAAGGACTTTGATGACGAGTTCTTCCTAACAGGCATCAGAGAGTGGCTGAAGACCGGCAAAATAACCCACGATATTAGCCACGCGAGACCATTAGACCCCTCAAATCTACCAGAAGCCGAGAAAAAGCTAGGCGAAGCATTGGCAGCACAGCTCAGAAGCGAGAAAGCCGTAATGGGCATCTTTGATGAAGGCTGCATGGGCATGTATAACGGCATCATCGAGGACGAGCTACTAAACGCCTTAGGCATCTATAAGGAACGACTGAGCCAAAGCGCGTTAGTCGCTAGGATGAGAACAGTATCGGATGAGGAAGCCGATAAGGTCAAGGACTGGCTAGACAAGAAGGGAATGCAGTTCATTATAGGAACTGACGAGAAAACAGAGCTAACCGAACGTCAAATCCATGAACAGTGCAAGATGTACATCGCAGCTGTCAGGATCGCACACGAGTTTGGGTGCAACCTAATCGGCATCCAGTACCAGCAGGGACTCAAAGACATGGCACCCGCCAGCGACCTAGTAGAAGGCTTACTAAACTGCAGTGATCGCCCACCAGTTTATTCTGAGTCAGGTAAGGAGCTCTATCCGGGACAGGCGCTTCCTCACTTTAACGAGGTTGATGAAGGAGCAGGCGTGGATGCGTTGATGACCAATATGATCTGGACTACCATGGGGTACAACCCAGATACAACTCTCCATGACGTCAGATGGGGTGAAATGTACAACGATCAATATGTTTGGGTCTTTCTCATCAGCGGCAGCGCACCTCCAAGCCACTTCAAAGGCGGCTACAAGGGCGCAAAAAGCATGAGACAAACACCAATGTACTTCCCATTGGGCGGAGGAACTCTACAGGGAGACAGTCACCCCGGTGAGATAGTCTGGAGCCGAGTCTACGTAACACCCACTGGACTTGAAGCAGACATAGGAAGGGGCACCGTGGTTGATCTACCCGATGAGGAGACACAGCGTAGACTTAACGCGACTTCTCCTGAGTGGCCAATCATGAGCGCTGTGCTTCATGGTGTGAGTCGAGACCAGTTCATGGCGAAGCACAAGGCAAACCATATACAGGTAGTCTATGCGCCATCAGCAGATGACGCGGATAAGGCGTTGGCGGCTAAGGCAGCCATGTTTAACGCATTGGGTATGCGTGTCAATGTCTGTGGAGAAGTAAAGGTAGGTTAGACCCATGCATGTTATAGCTGTTGACTTGGGGGCGAGCAACGGCAGGGTGATGAAATGCACCTTTGAGGACAAGTTTAATCTTGAAGAGGTGCACAGGTTCCCGAACACCCCCATCCAGCGTGGAAAACACCTGCACTGGAATATACAGCAGCTATGGCGAGAAACCATCAAAGGAATAGACTGGGCTAGTGAAGGGGCTCAGAGTATAGGTATCGACACATGGGGCGTGGACTTTGGGCTACTTGATGCTCAGGGGAACCTCCTTGAAGACCCTGTGCATTATCGCGATCCACGTAGCGAAGGCATGATGGACTGGGTGTTCAAACGTATCCCCAGACGCGAAATATTCGATAAAACCGGGATTCAGTTTCTACCAGCAAATACGTTATACCAGTTGGCAAGCCTATCAAGGCGTCGCAAGAGGTTCTTAGCGAAAGCCGATGCATATCTTGGGTTTCCAGACCTCTTCAACTACTGGTTGACAGGCGATAAACGAGGCGAATACACACACGCCTCAACGACGCAGTGTTTCAACCCTACGACTCAGAGTTGGGACGCTGATATTCTTGAGTCAATAGGCGTCTCCCCTGATATTTTCCCCGAGATAATCTATCCGGGCTCTATTCTCGGAGCCATGAAGAACATCAGCGTATCGGTACCAGCATGTCATGATACAGGTAGCGCGGTAGTTGCTATTCCAAGCACTGAACATGATTTTGTTTACCTGAGCAGTGGTACATGGAGCCTAATGGGAACCGAGACAAAGCAACCAATCATCAACGACAGAGTCTACAATGAAAACTTTACAAACGAGGCTGGAGCCGAGAAAACTAACAGACTCCTCAGAAACCTCCCCGGGCTATGGTTTGAACAAGAACTAATACGAGAATGGACTAGCAAAGGCTCAGCTGTAACTCATAACGACGTAGCAAAGATGGCAGCCGGAGCTACACCCTTTAGATCAATCATCAACCCAGCCGACAGTCGCTTCACGCCACCCGGTGATATGACTCCAAGAATAGTAGAGTGTTGCCGAGACCTTGGAGAGCCTGAGCCTCAGAGCATGGGTGAACACATCAGATGCGTCTACGACAGCCTTGCACTGAACTATAGGTACTGTCTTGATCAGCTTGAGTACATCACAGGCAAACACTACGATGTGATTCATGTAGTTGGAGGAGGATCATTGAATACCTTCCTTAACCAGTTAACCGCGGAAGTCACAGGACGCACGGTAATCGCTGGCCCAGTTGAGGCAGCAACCTTGGGGAACGCGATAGTACAGTACAAGTCGATTGGACTGCTCAGAGATATTGCAGAGGCGCGTGGTATTCTCAAAGAGACCTTGGAGCTAAAGACGTATGAGCCTCAAGGTGGCTTGGAGTGGGAAAACGCCTATAGCCATTACCGGGCATTGATTAAATCATGATAATCGGGTTAATCTCAGACACACACGACAATATGCCCTATATCAAGAAAGCAGTAGAGAAACTCAAAGAAGAACATGTCAAGCTTGTTCTCCACGCTGGTGATTATATATCTCCATTTACGGCAAAGCCCTACGCGGAGCTAGATGTGCCAATGATCGGAGTATTTGGGAACAACTGCGCCGAGACCGAGCACCTCAATAGAGTCTACTCTGAGGTAGACTGCGATATTAGAGGATATTTTACAGAGGTTAAAGCCGACGGATTGAAGATAGCATTGTTCCATGGGCATCGTAAAGAGGATGTTGAGAAAGCTCAAACTGGAGACTATGATGTGGTCGTGAGTGGGCACTTTCACAAGTCGTCAATAAAAGAGAAAAACGGGAAACTATGGATAAACCCGGGTGAATTATGCGGATACCTATATGGAACCAATAGCATCGGGTTCTTGGATACAGAGAAAAGGTTCGCGTGGATAGCTGAACTCTAGGCGCAGAAGCGTTTGATTACTTCTGCCTGAACCGCCGCCGCGTGATAGACCGTATCTAGGTCAACCCACTCTACTGCACCATGGTAACCCTTACCACTTGGGCCATAAGCCACAGCCGGGATTCCTTTATCGTAGATGATCTGTGTATCCATCCAACCTGAGCCACCTACAAACCTTGGTTCAACGCCATTCTTTACTGATTCTTCCTGTAATAGTCTGCAGATTTCCTCTTCTGGGCTGATCTCCATGGGTCCACGATAGAATGTGATCTCGTAATCTGCCTTGAACTTGGGGTCGTCTTCGCTGAGGCTCTTGAGTAGGTTCTGCATCTCTATCTCTATATCCTCTCGGTTCTCACCCGGAATTAGCCGCCGTTCTACCTCAAGTTTACACTTATCAGGATAGGTGCTTAGCTCCTGTCCACCACTGATGATGCTAGCGTGGACGCTTCCGGGTCCAACAAGCTGATGTTGGTCTTCCTCCAGTATGCTTTGAAGCGCCTCTAAACCGATTAACACGTGTCCCATTTTCGCGATAGCGTCTATCCCTATCTTGTATGCGCTTCCGTGAGCAGCAAATCCATGGGTCACTACATCGATCCATGCGAAGCCCTTGTGGGCAACCTGAATATTGGAATCGGTGGGTTCTCCCACGATAGCAGCATCAACACGCATATCCTTCATCAAATGCTCAGTGCCGATGCTCGCGAATTCTTCATCACAGACACCAGCAATTACAATATCCCCACGTAACTCGATACCCTGCTCAATAATGGCGTCAACAGCTGCCATGGAAGCAACGAGACCCCCTTTCATGTCCGCGCTGCCCCTGCCGTAGAGTTTGTTTCCTTCTACCTTGGGGTCAAAGGGATCGATGGTCATGTAATCAACGCCCACGGTGTCCGTGTGTCCGTTTAGCATCAGTGACTTGCCTCCTCCTGAACCCTTCAGAACACCTACTGCGTTCACTCTGCCCGGCTCAATCTCCGTGACTGTGGCTTTCATTCCTCGGGCGTTCATCCATTCTCTGAGGTATTCAGCTATCTCTGCTTCTCCGGCAGCTCCGGGGACCAGTGATGGGTTTACTGAGTCTATCTTAACTAGGTCCTTGAGGAGTTTGACTAATCTTGCTTCATCTATCCCTGTGCTCAACGTGATCAGGAATCAGTGCACCCATAGTTGAAAAAATACGTGGTAGTTAGCCTCGTACCCAGCCGGGATAAACTGGGTACTTGCTGCAGATGACCTCCACGAGATACGGTTTACCAGACTTGTTCTTGTCTAATCCGCGTTTCAAGGCAGCTGCCACCTCATCAGGGTCTTCAACACGCTCTGCGTCAAAGCCAAGTGCCTCAGCAACCTTTGCAGTACTCTGGACTGTGCTCGGGGTCAACTCGTAGGTGTATGGGCTGTGTCCTTTACCCCAGAAGCCGGGTCCATAGCCCCCAAAGCCATCGTTGTTGATGTGGACCGTGGTTATTCCTAGCTTGTTTCTTATCATGGCTTCCCAGTTACCCATCTGGTAACCCACACCAGCATCACCAGTGACGCTGACCACTTCCCAATCAGGATAAACCAGTTTTGCCCCCATGGCTCCAGCGAGACCATAACCAAGCGTAGTAACGTTTCCCCAGCCGAGGAAACCATGGGGTATCCTTGACTCGTAGACAGTGCTGAGTTGGTCTCTTGTATTTCCTGATTCATGGGTTACGAGGCTCTTCTCCATATTGACTACGTTCATGATCTCCGCGTAGACCCTGTAGGGGTTAACGGGTTTCTCACTTGTTGTCATCAATGGACCATATTTCTCCATTTTCACCCGTTTCGCGTCCTCTATCTCCTTGACGAGACCGTCATCAGGCTTGGATGCTCCCTGTTTCTCAAGCTCAGAGATCATCTGAGCCAGCACAAGTTTGGCATCACCTAGAATCGCGTGATCAACCGCATAGTCCCTGTTCAGGTCATGGGGGTCATTTGTCACCTGTATGATTTTCTTATGCATGGCGTCTGGGATCGTGTGCATGAACCCACTCGCAGTATAACCCACACCAATGGTCAGCACCAGATCAGGGCGTCTCAGGAAACGTTCAGCGGGCTCACCACGTACACCAAGAGACAAATCATGGTTCTCAGGAAAAACGCTCTTTCCCTTCAATGTAGTAAGCACTGGGAGATAAGCTAACTCCGCGAAACGCTTCAATTCATCAACGGCATCAGCGCTGAAGACTCCTTGACCAACCCATAGGAGAGGCTTTTCGGCTTTCTTCAACGCCTTGACTGCTTTTTCAACGTCCATGGGGTCACCCATGCTTCGCCAGCCCTTTACAGGCACGTATGGGTACTCTGATGGGTCGTATTCCTTGAGTTCTCGTGGTACCTCTAGGAGCACTGGGCTGGGGCGTCCTGTTCTGAGTTCTGTGAAGGCTCTGCGCATGTACTCTGGGACTCTTTCAGCCTTGTTGATGTATCCAATCCACTTGGTGACGCTTCTGAAACCCTCCTGAATATTGTATCTTTCACGTCCAAGCACTTGTGGTGGAACTCCATCCGTTAGACACAGCAATGGAACAGAGTCCTCATACGCCTCAGCCATTGCCCCATACGCCATCTGGGTACCTGCGGCGTTCACTCCGCCCATCACGGTACCTGTCTCTT
>CALGBN010000320.1 GCA_937877765.1 Candidatus Bathyarchaeota archaeon
CCGAGATCTACACCGTCTAATTCGTCGGCAGCGTCAGATGTGTATAAGAGACAGCTCTTGTAAAGTCTATCAGGAAGCCTTCTTCTTTTCGTTCTGTTCGTATATTCTCGTAGCTGATATTATCCTTTAGAATAAGATGAGGAAACATGCTCTCAAAGTCCAGAGCAGCCACATTCTCATGAAGCCCCACACTAGGAGCAAAAATCAAACCACCATGATCCCGTTCCTTGAGCAATTCTTTAAGACTCATCACAGGCTGATAAAAACCACGCCTAGGCAACAAATAGCCAAGCCTCCGCACCTCATAGCATTGCCTGCTCTCGATGGCGCGTCCGGCTGCCCACTCTGAGCCGATTCTTGGTACTTCTCGGGTATACTGGATTCGTTCTACTGTGCCTGCTAGGCTTGTTCTCCGGTAGTTGAGCAGGTTGATGTATACTCGGCCCTCTGAGAGGTGAAAGCTCTTACGTTGATAGTTACCGAGACTAGGGTAGCCTTGTTTGCTGAGTAGCTTGAATAGTGTTTTCAGGTCTGATTCCAGACAGGAGATAAGGTCAGGATCATACGTGTTCAGATAATCCATGAAATCCTTGAGGGCATCCTCTCCGTCGAAGACCTGATTCTCCTGCATGCCATCATCATAGGTCACGAAGTAGAGAGAGTCTTCTTGGTAGAGTTCAAAGCAGAGCACCTTGAATGGAGGCGGCGGTACATCTAACTCAAGAGGAACCTGTTCGATGGTTTTGATTCGGTTATGCGCATCAACCTCAGCCACCACCTCAGCAAATGGGATCAACCCGTAGTCAGCGATAAAACGCTGGGTGTGGCTCAGGTCCGCGTCATATATCTCTCCGTATTTCTCGGCTATTCGCTGTACTGGGCGGTACTGGATTGGGGAGTCTACTGCGATTCTGATTACTGGGCTCTTCTCTCGGTGACTGATGGAAGTATATCGGGTCGTTTTTTCAAGGGCAACAATATTGGGGTGCTCATCAAACAAGTCGAGAAAATGATCAAAGGATACCTTATCTGGCACGACGTAGAAGTCTGGGTAATACTTCTGTTTGAGCATCACTCGTCCTTTATCGGATTTTACCCAGAGATGCGCCTCATCATCCACAAGCCGCACATCAAGAAGCCAGCCCCTAATCTTCATCCCGTTTCTCCAACGCCTCAAGACGCCCTCTGAGCTTTTCAATCTCCCGCCGATTCGCCAAAACGCCAGTCAGATTCAACAAGTCAAGAGCCGAAACCACCTGAGCGTATATCATTGCGCCTTGTTCATTGTTCCAGTCACCCCAGACATCATCAAAAGCCGTCTGCATAGTATTGTCTTTGAGAGCGTCCCTGTATCCTGATCGTAGGTGCCTCATCTGGTCCTGTAGTCTTCCTCTCATTGAGTCTTTAGTTATTCTTCCCAAAACATCATCCTCCTTGCCCCCAAGACTGACGCGCTTACCAGTACGTCGTTTCTCAAAGTGTTTAATCAACTGAGCCGAGACCTCTTCTCCATTGATCTCCCTGAGATACACCATCACATTAACAAGGGGTCTGAGATAGCTTCCACCCATAGGCTCAGGGTGTAGACTTCGCCGCTTCTTTGCCATACAGGAGGCAGCCAACGCAGCCTCATGCACCGAACATAGCTCTTTGAGGCGTGAGATTACGCCTGTAAACTCGGTGCGGTCCTCAAACCCGATGGCGGATTCACTGTAGAAGAGTTTGCTGATCTGCTGCACAGCTAGTAGTCCTACATCATTGTTGTTCATCACTTGTTCTACGAGACTGGGTGCGTTCATGAGCTGAGCCTCACTGAAGACACCAATAATGTGGATATGGCTCAGCGCATCCTCGGGCTCTAAACCAGACTCCTCAATCAAGTCAAGCAACAGCTCAGAGTCAAGACTAGTCCTGTCCCTGCGATAGTTCCCGCACAGCATATACACTACGTCGCCGCCTGATTTGACGGTCTCCACCATCAACCTGTATACGAGCCTATCACTGGTTTTCTCACCGTCGCCGGAATAAAACAGGTAGAATCTGGTGGACTCGATGCCTCCAATCAGTTGATCAAGGCGATGACTACCAGTAGACAGCCTAGAAACCTCTGCACGGCTAGCATAGACTTGGAGAACACTCGTGAAAGCTGGTGGGTCGAGTGGTCTACGGGTGGTCATCGCAACAATGGACACACATGTTTGTTACTTAAAGTGAACCAAGCCCGTTACAGTGGGGAGATGTGTGAAAGAGCTAAAGATGAAACCCCTGTGGAGCAGGCTTACCGTCGAGATAGACTCCCTCTGGACCTAGGGCGAACCGTCCTTCGCTGATCATCTGTATTGTCAGAGGATAGATCACCCAGTCACCATTCTCCTTCAGTTTATCCTGATAACCAGAGACCACTTCCTTTCGCAGTGTTTTATCCGCTTCAAGCTCAACGAGACTATGCTCAAGCTTTATCTCTACAGGCTCTGAGAGAACCAAAATCTCTCCATGGTCAACCTCCTCCCTGACAATATGGGTAGTTGACCTGATCTCCTTGTCTCCAGCCATGATGGCTTCCTCAACAACGTGGATACCAACATATTTTCGCTTGTCTCCATCCATCTTGGTTAAATCAGCTGGGTGAACATTCACCACCTTACCTGCATATCTATTGAGTAAGACTGGAGTCATTATACTCATGTACCCAGCGTTTGCTATCAAGTCAAGCTTGTAGCCCTCAAGCTTCTCCAATACAAGCCTATCAAAATCTGGTCTGATACTGAGATCGGTGCGTTTGAGTCCACGCTCAGCGTAGAAATCCCGTATATCAACAAACTCGTGTGCAACACCCCAATCATCAGCTATATCCTTGGCGCGACACATCTTATCTCCGCTACGCCTTGTGCGCTCATCCTTGACATCAGAGAAAATCAATGTAACCTCATAATTTGAGTCAGATTCCTTGCTTCTTTCCAGTATTCTTAAGCCATTGGTGCCGCTACCTGAAACAAATAAGGCAACGCGCATTTTTCGTTCACCACTGTGGGTATAAATTGGGGTTACCGCCATGTGTAAGCAACCCATTGGTATGGATAAAAAACTAACTCTATATTGATATACGCGAAAGACTCTCCTTTAGCCAGTTTCACCTATCTCCATGCTACGTAGCACTGCGTTTACCTTAAAACCGGTTTCACAGTAAAGCAACTCGATAACAAATGGCTCAAGAATATATGCTCATACACGAACCAGCAGAAAACACAGAAGAAATACATGAAGCCCTCACAAGATGTAAAAACTGCGGCCACATCGTACCCAAAACCATGGGATGCTTGTACTGCGGTGCACTTATTCTATACAAGCACCCAGAAGAGGAATAACAATGCAGCCGGAGGCAACCCAAGTCCAATCACAACTCAAGATACTGGGAATGCGCCACACATGGGAAATTATCGCTAACATCAAAAACGGCAGCAAGTACATGAAACAGATAGCGAACGAGACGGAAATCCCCTATACTACTGTTCAGAAACGCATCAATGATATGGAGCAAGCAGGCATCGTCAGAGTATTCAGCGACGTAGACCAAGAAACAGGAAAAGCCATAAAAAAAGTAAGAATAAGTCGCTTCAGGATCAACATAGACCCATACACGATTGAGAAGATGGTCACAGACGACCAGCAGTTCATCAACCGCTAAGTAGTATACTTCTTCTCAGATAGATACCTGTCCCTGTGATCAGGCAACACAGTAGCAACATTCTTTCCGGGCCCAAGCTTCTTAGCCACTTTACACGCCCAATAGGCGTTTGCACCTGAACTGATGCCACAGAACAAGCCTTCTTCCTTGACGAGTCTGTCAGACATGGCTATAGCATCATTATTGCTTACCTTGACAACCTTATCCACGATTCCGCTGTTCATCATCTCCTCGATAATACCGCCGCAAACCTCATCAGCGGTACCCGGAACACGCGTATACCCTTCACTAATGGGATAATTGGCTGAGCCGGGCTCTAACCCGATAATAGTTACATCGGGGTATGCCTCACGCATTGCCTTAGCGACACCATACAATGTACCACCTACACCGATACTAGCCACAAAGACATCAACCTTCTCACCGAGCTGACTGATGATCTCACGGCCAGTCTTCACATGCGCACGAGTATTAGCAGGGTTGCTGAACTGCCGCGCCCACCAAACCTTTGAGTTGTTCTTCTCTATCTCAAGACACTTTACTCTGGTATCTATCTCAACCTCAGCACCAGCGATGCTTCCCTCATCACCGGTCTCAAGGGGCAGTTCATGGACCTTCGCCCCATAATTCTCCATTATCCTGATACTGTCTCTTATACACATCTCCGAGCCCACGAGACCTCTCTACATCTCGTATGCCGTCTTCTGCTTGAAA
>CALGBN010000321.1 GCA_937877765.1 Candidatus Bathyarchaeota archaeon
CTAATTCGTCGGCAGCGTCAGATGTGTATAAGAGACAGCATCATATCTCAGTTAGAGTGGATAGGAGTGTTTGATACCACCTTAAACAAAGAAGCATACTTCCGTGTTGATACAAGCCTCAACCCATTGGAGATTGAGAAGGATATCGGTAACGCGTCAATCGTGATGAATCCAGCGAATAACTACAATATTGCAGTTCTGACAAGACTCGGGAACATCTACTACAGTGAATACCCGATACCAGTAACGCCGGGAACTGGAGGTGGAGGGGGAAACTTCAGTAGCCAATATTATACAAATTATCAGTCGGTTGACAATCACCCAGAGACGGCTGTTGGTACGCATAGTTTCTTCGCTGCAATGAAGGGGCAACCAGATGGCGTTATGAATACTCTTATAGAGGGGTCCCCCCCAGCTCAAGCTCCAAACACAACTATTCTAATCAACTATGAGTCATTTGAGGAAGTGTTTCCTCCGTTAGACTGGGATGAGAACCCGCCGGGTAATAGGTGGGCAGCTGAGACTGATCAAGCATATGATGGAATATACTCAGCTGATTTCGACGGACAGGCAAATGGTAGATCAGGGGAATTGCTTAGCCCAGTGTTTGATACAAGCGATGCATCAAACATAACGTTAGATTTCTGGTATCAGGATAGTAACTTGGATGCAGGCGAGTTCTTGCTAGAGTTCTGGGATGGAGCAAATTGGGACCTAATAGCTGATCTAAGTAATGATCCGGAAGACGTATGGAATAATTTCAGGCAATCATTCACAGACCCCCAGTATCTTATCGTTGACTTCCAGATACGATGGCGTGCAAATGATGTTGAGGGTGGAGGAGAAACAGCCTATTTTGACTATGTTTACCTTGAAAAGGAAGTTGGTTTAGCCAGCACTAGTTATGAGCTTGACTTAGAGGTAGAATGGACTGGACTACCTCAGGCAACATACGAGTACCTTAGCGTCTACGGCGGAATACAAGGAGCCGAGAACCTATTTGTAGAGGTTTGGGATGGTTCCCAGTATGTCACCTTGATAGTTGATGTTCAACCCGGATGGAACAGCGTTGATGTATCCACGTACCATACCAATTCCACGTTTAATATACGATTCAAAGACGCCACACAACTTGGTGACGTGGTACAGGAAAACTGGGAAATTGACGCGCTTTTCCTTAATCTCTGGGACTAGAAAAGAGGTTTAGCCCATTAGGGCGTGCTTGATGCCCTTGCGAGCCTTCAAAGTATCAATAGACTTCTGAGCATCACTGACATGGAACTTGTGAGTAACAATCTCATCAAGAGGCAGCCTATCAGCTGCAAGCCTCATCAAGTCCAATACTGTGCCGAACTGGGTCGGTGGATACGTCCATGAGCCCAGTATATCCATGTCCTTGTTACAGATGGTATGCGGATTGATGAGCACTGGACCAGGGTTCGTATAGTGACCCACCTCAACATATTTGCCTCCACGACGAGTCATATCAATACCCTCGGGTACGGCTGCTGGGACACCTACTGCCTCAATAACCACGTCACCGCCGAGACCATTTGTGAGCCTCTGAACCTCCTTGACTCGCTCCTCAGCGGTCTTCATCTGCCTCATATCAATAACATGATCAGCGCCAAGCTTCTCAGCCATAGCGAGACGCTCATCTACCATATCAACGCTGATTATCTTACCAGCACCAGCTAGCTTCGCAGTCGCGATAGCAAGCAAACCAATGGCTCCTGCTCCCTGAACCACAACACTCTGTCCTACACCGAAGCCCTCACCGAAGGTAGGCATACCCGGTGCATAAGCACGTTCAAGAGCTCTGCTACTGACAGCCATAGGCTCAGTGAGTACGGCTACCTCTGGTGTTACCTCATCGGGCACCTTATAGACCCAGAACTTTTCCGCATTAACATAGATTTTCTCAGCCCAGCCACCAAACAGGTGTGGTTTCTCGGCGCTAGTCATGTTGACGCCCATCACCTTGCGTCCTGTACAGAGAGTGGGCTTGTGCGGCATGAAACGGCAGAAGTAACAGTCTCCACAGTACCTGTTGGTACCTGGAACAACTACAACCCTGTCTCCTACATCAAGCCCCTGACCACGTACCTCGTAGCCCTTGGCTTCCTCGCCTATCTCTTCTATTACTCCAACCCATTCATGACCGGGGATCACAGGGAAAGGAATGCTCATGTTTCCCTCATAGAGGTGCATATCTGTGCCACAGACGCCGCAAAGCTCCATCTTCATCAGGAACCCGTTGGGCTCAACCTCTGGCTCAGGGTAATCAACTACCTTGAGCTTTCTTTCATCTTCAAGAATCGCTGCTTTTACCATGGGAAAAACATGGAGGTAAGAGAATATTACATCATCGGGTCACTCGATCCACTTGCTGTCACGATAATCCGCTATAGCCAAGACCTCGCTCTGAGGATTGACGAGTCCACTGACTCTGCAGGCGTAGATCAATCCATCACAAGGAGACTTGATCTGCTCAAGCTCCTCGAAGCTATAGGGGTTATAGATCGTACCCAGTACCTCACCCTCGGAGACATCCCTTGGAGGCTTACCAATACCTACATCACTTGCCTCCATATCAGAGACAAAGTAGCCGCCAACAGTAGCCCGAACGTGAGGAGCATAAACAAAGTAGAACTGTTTCTCGGGAAGCTCAGGCAGACCCTCAAGCATACCAAGATGCTTCATCACATTCAAGGTACCTTTCACACCTACTCTTTCACACTCAGCCTCGAACACCTCACCATGACCACCGCCTCCGATCTCAGGTACCGCACTAGGTATACCGAGAGTTCCAGCGTAACTAGTCATAGGCATGAAGGTACTGCTGCCTATACTGCCCGGTGGATCATGGAGTATACCTAGTCCGAATACTCGCGCCATCTCTTTGCTTGGTGGATCAAGGTTGAATAGCATCTTGTTTAGCGCCATTCCACTCATCTGACCGTGATAATCCAGTATATGGGTGCATTTTGACACCAGTTCATCGCTAATAGCCGCTGCTATCCGCATGGTAAGACTAACATCAGTAGGATTCATACTGCCAAACAGGGGTGTAGACCGTTTTCCGGGGAAAACCCTGTTCATGTTACTAAAATCAACTGTCTCTTCAGGGGGATTCGGCGTGTTACGCGTCATATGAGCAAAACTATACGGGTTTGCTACAGGCACTGCAATTATTGTGCCTTTTAGCTCATCGGATCTGGTTTTCTGGACAACGGTGCGTATGATCCTGTTCTGATAATACTCTGTACCATGGATATTCGCGTAAAGCCCTAGTACGGATCCGGGTTCAGCGCCTTTTATCACGTGAACAGGCACATAGAGCATGTTTCCATCAAGCATCTGGACTATCTCAAGCTTATGATAAGACTTGGAGTCAAAGTCAATAGAGTCGAGGTTGAGAAAGGTCATAATAAAGTCTCATCGATTATGTGATAAAAGATAAGCGAGACTATTGGGTGATGACCATTCTGGAGACCAAAACTTTCTGCGGTAAGATGTGCGGAGCCTCATGCGGCATCATAGTCACAGTAGAGGACGGCAAGATCACAGACATCAAAGGAGACCCTGATTACCCACCAACAAGAGGCTTCATCTGTGCAAAAGGACGCGTATTCCCAGAGCTAGTCTATCACCCAGATAGAATCACAAGACCACTGATACGCGATGGACCAAGAGGCTCTGGTCAGTGGCGGGAAATCTCCACAGAGAATGCCCTAGAATACATCAAAGAAAAGATCAACGCCATCACAAAGGAATACGGCTCAGAGACAGTTGTACTACATAGGGGAGCCCACCGAAACGACTTGGTTACAGATATGCTCATCAGGCTCGGGAAAGCCATTGGGACACCAAACATCGCCAACCTCGACAATGTATGTAGTATGGCGAGAGTCTTCGCTGATAACTACACGTATGGTACTAAGAGCTTCCCCGACACCGTTACACCGAGCAAATGCATACTGGTCTGGGGACGAAACAGCCTAGAAACCGGCAGCGAGAGCATGATCAACATCTTCCCAGCAGCTAAAAGAAACAAAGCCAGATTACTAGTCATCGATCCACGGAAAACCAGCATCGCTGCACAGGCAACCCAGTGGATCAAACCCAAACCAAGCAGCGACGGCTACCTAGCACTAGCCTTGATCAAGACCATAATAGATGAAGAAATCTATGATGCTGATTTCGTTACAAACTGGACCATAGGATTCGACAAACTAAGGCAACTGGTCTCCGAGTACAGCTACGAGATGCTATCTGAAGCCATATGGATACCAGTTACAGACTTCAAACGCTTCGCACGTACCTACGCCACCACAAAACCCGCCTCAATACAGACAGGCAACCCCATAGACCAGACACCAAACGCGTTCCACACAGCCCGCCTCATCTCATTACTACGAGCCATCACAGGAAACCTCGACGCCCCCGGCGGAGACTACCTCACCAACCTCTCACCCATAAGAAACCTCCAAGACACCCCAGACAAAAGCAACAAACCCATGATAGGCAAAGAATACGTCATAGCATCCGACGCCTATCTCACTCCAAGTCAAGAAACATTCAAAGCAGCCCTAACAGGGAAACCCTACCCGGTGAAAGCAAGCATCCTCATGGGCACAAACCCCCTACTCACCTACCCGAACACCGAGAAAACACGGGAAGCCATGCTGAAGCTTGATCTCATCGTCGCAGTCGAATACTTCCAGACCGAGACCACCGAGATAGCAGACATCATACTCCCAGCGGCACCACAAAACGAATACGAGGACCTGAGCCCGAGACCCGGACACATCAATACACGCCCCAAACTGGTAGAACCCCCGGGCGAAGCCCGATCAGACATCCAGTGGATCAACTTACTAGCCGAAGCTCTGGGCGTAGGGGACCAGTTCTGGGAAACAGAGGAACAGGTCTTTGATTATGTGCTTGAGCCCATCGGTAGGACCTACAGGGAACTAGTAGAAAACGGCACACATTGGATGCCCAGACACTACCATAAACACCTGTCAACTGGATTCAACACACCCTCAGGCAAGGTAGAGATATACAGCAAAAGACTAGCTGAAAAGGGAATTAGCCCCCTCCCAAAGATAATTCATCAAGCCACAAATACAGAGGAATATCCTCTGGTCCTTACCACAGGCAAAGACTATTACAGCTATCATAGCAGCTGGAGACAGCTACCCAGTCTACGAAAAAGGTCTCGGGAGCCATACGTGGAGCTACACCCCGAGACCATCAAGCAACATGGGCTTGAAGAAGACGGATACGCGGTTATTGAGACCAAAGAGGGAAGCATCACTCAACGAGTCAAATCCAACCCCAGTCTAGACCCAAGAATAGTCTACGCTGCATTCGGGTGGGGCAAGAAAGCAAACCTTAACCGCCTCACAAGCGGGGATACGCCCCTCTGTCCAGCCATGGGAGCAGTCACACACAGAGGAATCCCCTGTAGAATAAACCCAAAGTCACATAACAGATAAAAACCAGAAAAAAATTTTCCCCAAAGTTCCCACCAGTAGACACCAAACAAATAAACCCCCACCGAATACTCCTACTGATTAAGATGAATTGCCAACTCGCATCCTACATAGGAGACAGGGACATCAACAAGGTGCTCCTAGACGCCATCAAGTACCAAGAACCCCTCTACGGGGGACACGCCACAGGTATGGGCGTCATCAAAGGAGACCAGATAGAGTTTGTAAAAGCAGCCGGACCCCTTGAGCATGTAAAGAAGACTCACCCAGAGATCCTGGAACTCAAAGGAACCTGCGGAATAGCCCACAGCAGATACAGCGACAACGCAGCAAAAAACGTAGACTACAACTTAGACGAGATGGCGCACCCCTACATCAGCGACGATGGTAAACTTGCGTTGATGCATAACGGGAGCATTGCCAACTACAAAAAGCTCTGGAAGGAACTAGAAAAGGAACACACCTTCAGAAGCTACGGTGAGGCAGTTAATGACATCACCGACAGCGAGGTAGCAGTACACATGTTAAGCGATGCTCTAGAACAAGGCATGAATATGATTGAAGCCTTCCAGAACATCGCACCACAACTCACAGGCACATTCCTATTAACGGTTCTAAACACCGATGAACCTGACACCATCTACATCTGCAACTGGTACCAGCCATGCTACATAGCAATAGGAAAAGACGAAATCATGTTCGTCAGCAGCCGACGCGGACTCAAAGACATGGCAAAACAGATGGACAGGGTATTCCAGCCACCAAAAAACAGCGTCATGAAGCTAACACGAGGCAACATCGAGATACATGAGATGGACCCAGACAGGGAGATTCCTCAACTGGTGATGAACACCCCCAAAGCCATCAAGCTAATCAAAGAAAAGATCAAAGCAGAAAAACGCCTAGACGTAAGACAACTATTCTACGGATTACACCCAGAGGGCTGGGCAAAGGTATTTGATGTAACACCAGAGGAGTGGACTGCTTATCGTAAGGCGGGAATCTATGTGATGAACCCGTATTTTGAGCTCCTTGAGGCACTTGTTGAGGCAGGTGAACTTGTGGAAAGTATTGATCCTCGTTCAGAGGGCGGTAACATGGTTCCTAGGTTCAGCTATGTGCTGGCTTAGGCGCCCCCAAATACAAATGTTTAAATAATTTAGGCTGGCCTAAATGTTTGATTAGGTTTGAGCAGCGCAAGCGTAGAAGAATACCTTGAAGCCATATACGGCTTCAACGAGAAAGGAGAACTGGCGAAAAACCAAGACCTATCAGAAAAACTCAGGGTCAGCCCACCAAGCGTAACCCAGATGATACAGCGCCTCGCAGAAGAAGAACTAGTAGCATACGAACCCTACAAAGGCACACAATTAACAGGCAAAGGAATGGCGCTAGCACAAAAAGTAGTACGAAAACACAGACTCCTAGAAGTATTCCTCTACGATAAACTCAAACTACCCCGCGAAAAAGTCCACGACCAAGCCTGCAAGATGGAACACAGCCTCACAGACGAGACAGCAGCAGCCCTGTGCAAGGCACTGGATAACCCCGAGAAATGCATAGACGATGACCCCATCCCAGAGTGCAGCCTCATAGTAGAAAGCTGCGACGAATGCGAACACGCACGATCAAAAAGCGCCGAGCACCCTCTAATCACACAGCTAAGCAACCTAAAACCCGGAGAAGAAGGCAAAGTAGCATTCATGAGAGGTGGCAGACACGCAACACAAAGAATCCTAGATATGGGTCTGACCCCCGGGACCTATTTCAAGATGGTGAACGCCGCCCCCTTCCATGGACCAGTAGAGATCGAGGTAAGGGGAACAAGCCTAGCATTAGGCCGTAAACTAGCGTCTCAAGTATATGTGGAAGTCGATGACAAAGATGAGACATGGAAACGCCCACATCCTCACGGCCCCCACCACAATATACAGAGATGATAAACCATGTCAGAGCAAAAACTCATGTTTGCGTTGGCTGGAAACGCCAACGTAGGCAAGAGCGTAATTTTCAACCAACTAACCGGGCTACACCAGCACGTAGGTAACTGGCCCGGAAAAACAGTGGAAAGAGCAGAAGGAACCCTAAATTATCAAGGACAAGAGATCGACGTAATCGACCTACCCGGCATCTACAGCCTCAGCACCTACAGCATTGAAGAGATTGTCAGTCGAGAATATATCGCGGTAGAACAACCTGACGTCATCATCAACGTGGTTGACGCAAGCACCCTTGAAAGAAACCTAGCATTCACAATACAGCTTCTTGAGCTACAGCCCCGGATGGTGATAGCTCTAAACCAGATTGATATAGCAGAAGCAAAAGGAATACTGGTTTACACTGAAGAACTGAGCCGGGAACTGGGAGTACCAGTAGTACCCACGGTTGCGGTGAAAGGCGCAGGGCTAACAGAGCTTGTGAAAACAGCTATGGAGGCTGTAAAGGGTGAGAAAGCCAAGCCTATCAATTATGGCTCTGAGATAGAGGACGGAATAAAAAACATAGTAGAGGAGCTAAAAGCAGAGACTCCCTACCCTAGTCGCTGGATAGCAATCAAACTTCTTGAAGGCGACGCTGAGATCGAGAAAATCATCTACGAGAAACAACCAGAGATAAAGACCACGGTTGATGCTCAAAGAGGCATCATCGAGGAGATACATGGACACGCGATAGGCAGCGTCATGACCAGCGAACGCTACGGATTAGCCAGCATCATATCTGAGAAAACAACAAGACACGTGATTCCGGATAAGACTCTACGAGACCGTTTAGAAGACCTCTCCAGTCACCCTATCCTCGGATACGTTTTGATGATAACCAGCATCCTAGCCGTATTCTACGGCATATTCAGCTTCGGAGACTGGCTCGCAGGAACCCTTGACGCGGTCTTCGGTGTATTACAAACAGTATATTTCAACACAGTTGGCAACACAGATACCACCAACTTCATCTGGAACGCCGTTGTTGACGGCTTCATAGGCGGCGTAGTGGTAGCTATACCATATATCTGTCTCTTATACACATCTGACGCTGCCGACGAATTAGACGGTGTAGATCTCGGTGGTCGCCGTATC
>CALGBN010000322.1 GCA_937877765.1 Candidatus Bathyarchaeota archaeon
ATATAATGACAATGACAATGACAATGACAATATAATTAGCTGTCAATCAAATTGGAAGAATACAAAAATAAATAAAACAGCTTCATAGCCTCACGAACAGCAGCCTTAGCTTCAGCTGTTAGCTCAGTCAAGGGCTTCCTTGGAACCCCTGCATCAAATCCCTTCTCCGAGACAGCGTACTTGATCGCCGCTATCTGTGGGAGCTCCCTCACCAAGACCTTATTCACATAACTCGCCTTATGCTGATAATTCCCAGCTGTCACTGGGTCACCATTCTTATAGGCTTTGTAGAGTTCAACACATTCCGATGGAATGATATTACCAACGGCAACAATAGCGCCTTTTCCCCCCAGCATCAACGTGGGCAGGATCATATCCGCTGAACCGCTCAGACAATTAATCTTGTCTCCGCAGAGCCTGATGACCTCCGCCATGTTACCCGGGTTACCGCTGCTATCCTTCATGGCTACCAAGCCACTGCATTCATCAGCAACCTTTGCGACCACCTTAGGGTTGACACTGTATCCTGTAAACTTGGGGACATTATAGAGAATAACCGGCATATCAACGGCGTTAATTACATCGATAAAGTACTGGGCTATCTCCTCATCGTTTGGTTTGAAGAAGAAAGGTGTAGTGATCAACGCGGCTTCTGCGCCGGCGTCTTTCGCGTCCTTGGTTAATTCTATGGTTTGCCATGTGCTCATGGCGCCTGTGCCTGCGAAGACTTGTATTCTTCCCTTTGCTTGTTTCTTGATGAACTCTATGAGTTTCATTTTCTCATCCCTTGACAGGTAAGGGGCTTCACCTGTGCTTGCGTTAGCTACTATCCCCGAGATTCCCCCCTTTATCCAATGCTCTACGAGTTCTGCAAGTTTGTCGTACATGATCTCCCCCTTTTTGTTGAACGGGGTGATGTTTGGCACATAGATTCCTTCAGGCTTCAACTTTATCAAGAGAGAACCAGTCTGGGGCGATAAAACATCATCGCCCATCAATTTTTAAGCAGCCCGTCATCCCCCTTTCAACATGGAGGTTCCTGAGAGCTATCCCAGAGGTGTACCCATCTCAATCAAATACCCCGAGATGCCAGTCTACGAGTTCCTGAGAAACAGTGCACGTAAGTTCCCAGACCGAGACGCAGTAATCTACCTTGACGCTACTCACAGTTACGCTACGCTCTGGGAGCAGATAGAGTGTTTCGCAGCGAATCTCACAGGAATGGGGATAAAGAACGGCGACAGAGTAGCCCTGCTGCTTCCCAACACCCCCCAGTTCATATTAGCGTACAACGCTGTGCTGTTATGTGGAGCCACAGTCGTAGCCCTGAACCCCCTCCAATCAGTTGAAGAAATAGAGCGACAAACAACAGTCACAGATTCAAAACTATTGATCATACTGGACAGGCTCCTAGAGAAACTCCCCGATAAACACCCAGAACTCATCATAGCCGAGGCAGCCTACTATGTACCAAGCCGCCTACGAGCACTCAGCCGAGTAAAATACAGGATCAAACGACCAACAGGCTCCCACCGTTTCGAGGATCTGATAACTGGGACTAAGCTAACAGGTTACCCTGAGATTAATCCAACAGAAGATGTGGCGGTGATTCTTTTCACAAGCGGAACCACTGGGCAGCCAAAAGGTGTCATGCTAACCCATTACAGTCAAGTCGCAAACGCCCTCCAGTCATATCACTGGCTTAGAGGCTGGGGATACAGTTCTAAGCCGCAGCCGGCTGGCTATCCTGTGATTCTCTGTGCCATGCCTTTCTTCCACAGCTATGGGTTGGTGGTGATGAATGAGGCTGTTAGCTTCGGGTGTACCATGGCGTTGATCCCGAATCCTACTGCTGAAGATATCATTAAGGTGACTGAGAAGCATCAGGTAACCCATTTTCCCCTTATTCCAAGACTCATCAGAGAGGTAGTTGAACATCCACAGGTTGAGAAACATGATCTCACAAGTCTCACCACCTGTAGCTCAGGGGGAGCACACATCCCAGTACCGCTCATGAAACAGTTTGAGAAACTCTGCGGAGCACGGATGTACCAAGGATATGGGCTAACAGAGTCAGGGCCAACCGTTGCAGCCACACCAGTCGAAGGTGATCCAGTCTATGAAAGCACAGGACTACCCTACCCAGACACCGAGGTCAAGATAATGGACCTGCAGCTGGGTGAGATAGAGCTGAAGGCTGGTGAGAAAGGCGAGATAATAGTACGGGGGCCACAACTGATGAAAGGCTACCTAGACGACCCAGAGACCACATCAAAGGTAATGAAGGAAGGGTGGCTCTACACAGGAGACATCGGTTACCGTGACCCAAGAGGCTACCTATACATCATTGGACGGAAAAATGAGCGAATAGTAGCTGCTGGTCACACTGTCTGGCCTACTCTTGTTGAGGAAGTGTTAGCTGGGCACTCTGATGTAGTTCATGCTGTGGCTTTCGGTGTGCCTGATCCTCTCCGATGTAACACCGACATAAGAGCTATCGTGGTGCCAAGAGAAGGCGTTGATCGGGCTAGTCTTGAGAAGAAGCTTCTAGCGCTCTGTAGAGATCATCTTGAGGAGTATGAGATTCCTACAAAGATCATCTTCCGGGACTCACTGCCTCTTACGTTGCTGGGTAAGGTTGACCGTAAGAAGGTTATAGAAGAGATTGATGCCATGATAGAGCGTTTGATACAGGGTGAGGATATACCCGAAGAATATCGTTAGCTTATTCGGGGTAGCTCCAACGTGAATACGGTTCCCTTTCCCAGAACACTGTCTACCATTAATGCTCCGCCGTGGCTCTCAATGGTACGTTTACAGTAACTGAGTCCTAGTCCTAGTCCATAGGGTTTGGTGGTGTAGAATTTCCGCTCAAACAGATTAGGTAACACTTCTTCGGGTATGCCTACACCTGTGTCGCTTATCTGAATGATGAATTTCTTGTCGTCTCTTTGTTTTGTGACTGTGATTAAGCCACCGTTGGGCATTGCCTCCACTGCGTTCAGAAGTAGGTTGTCAAAGACTCTTCTTATCTGGGAGCCGTCGATCCACGCCTCTATTGCGTCATCTAGCTCAAGCTGTATTGTGATGTTTGCTGGGTGTGGTAATTCCTCGACGCTTTCCTTGATTATCTTGTTTAGGTCTGTGCGTCTGAGTTTGGGTTCTAGTTGTCGGGTGCTGCTTCGCATGGATTCCAGCATTTCTAGGCTTCTTACCACTGATTTTTCTATGAGTTCCAAGCCTACCTCGAATTTCTCTGGGTCTTTTTTCATCATATAGGTAGCATTTCTGATGGATTGGAGTGGGCTCCGTAGGTCGTGAGCTATCTCGCTTGCTAGGCTGCCTGATGCCGCCATCTTCTCGGCTTCAATTAGTTCTTGTGTTCTGTTGCTTACCATTCGTTGGAGTTGGCTTGTGTAGGATTCCATCTCTTTTTCGCGTCTTGTTTGCTGAGTTATGTCCGCAAAGTACCAGATTCGTCCAAAGTATTTGTCATCTTTTTTGAGGGGGACGGTTCTGCGCTCGATTATTTTGCCGTCTTTGAAGTGGATGATGTCTGTGCTCTCAAAGTCCTTGTTCTTGTAGGCTCTATCTAGGGTTTCTTGGAATGATTCCGGGTTTTTCAGTAGTTCTAGTATCTTATTTACCGCGTTTTTTCGTGGTTTGTTTGCGACGTCTTTTTCTTTGAGGTTCCAGATTTCTAGGAATCGTTTGTTCCAGTATACTATGTTTTCTTTTTCGTCTATTACGGATATACCTGATTTGCTGAGTTCTAGCTCAGACTCTAGTATGAGGTTTCGTAGTGCATCTGTTGTAGTGGCTGGTATATCCATAGCATGTACTGTATTTAGAATATAATAAAAGAATAATGTAATTTTAGTCGGCGAACTGGATGGTTGCCTCCTCTGGCTCGTCTAGCATTAGTCGCAGTATGAATCTTCCGAGGCTCTCTAGCTGGGCTGATCGTTTGTTGCGAATATTACCATAGCTGATGAGGTTTAGTTCTCGGAGTATTCTTGCGTTTAGTTTTAGGGTGGATAGGGGGATTCCGTACTCTGTTGATATCTGCTTTAACAAGCTGGTTAGGCTTTGATCCTTTTCTGATATTGTGTTTAGGACTAGAAGCTGATTATCGTTTAGGGTGCGTAGAATCAGATTGCGGAGATCGTCGACTCCGCCCGTAGATATTGGAGTTGATGCACTTCCTTCACAGCCCATACGTGCACGTTACGTGTTTTTAAGGGCTTTGGGCAGTGGGACCTGTCCTTTTGGTGTCTACTGGTGGGAACTTTGGGAAAAAAATTTCTTGGTAGAAGTTAGTGGGAAAATTTATCACGTTTGGTGTGTGTTTTTTTGTTTGATTTCATGGAGTCTTATTACAGCATCTGGGACGCTGATATCTCTGAGTATAAGGGCTGTGAGTTCAATTGGGCTTGTGAGACCTGTTCAAAGGCGCTTTGTATTACATTGGTGGCTGTAGCTGAGTTACCCAGCGAGCATGGGAACTTTATGATTCTTGGGTTTGCGAATAACAAAGACCACAAGGATCACATTGCGGTGGTGAAAGGCGATGTCTACGGGGCAGAGGATGTCTTAACTCGGTTGCATAGTGCGTGTTTGACGGGTGATGCGTTGGGGGCTCGTCGTTGTGATTGTGGGCCTCAGCTTCATACTGCTATGCGGATTATTGAGCGTGAGGGCTCGGGGCTTCTCTTGTATATGCAGCAGGAGGGTAGAGGTATAGGTTTGGTGAACAAGATTAAGGCGTATCAGCTTCAGGACCAAGGCTTCGATACGTATGATGCGAACCTGCATCTTGGGTTTGAGCCTGATGCACGTGACTATGAGGTCTCGGCTGCTATGCTAAGGAAGCTGGGGGTTAAGAGTGTCAGGTTGTTGACGAATAACCCTGATAAGATTGATCAGCTTGCCCGGTATGGTGTGGAGATCACTGAGCGTGTCCCATTAGAGTTGCCTGTGCATGGTGATGATGAGGCTTATATGCAGACAAAGAAGGAGCGGTTTGGGCACAAACTGGACCTTGTTGATGACTCTGTTTAATTTTTGGTCGCATCTTTTTTATCCGTTTGTCTACTTTTGATTTGCGTTGTTGTTTGATGGGTCAAGAAAATAAATCAGTGCGGTTGACTGGTACGGCTATTTTGGCTGCGTTGGTTATTGTTTTTGATTATACCCTCAAGTTTTCTGGTTTGAAGATTCCTTTCCCATGGTATCCGGTCCTCAAGTTTGACTTTACTGGTGTGCCAATCGCGTTAAGCCTCTTCCTCTATGGTTTTCCATCATCAGCTACGACTTCAATCGTTGCAGGTATCGGTATAATGGCCAGAAGTGGAGACCCCATATCTGCTTCTATAAAGGTGGCTGCTGAGTTGTCAACGATATTCGGGTTATTCATAGGAGATAAGTTTGGAGGATCAAAGTATATCGCGTGGGGAGCTGGGTTAGCTTCACGTGTTCTTGTAATGAGTGCTGTGAATCTCTACGTGTTGCCCAATATCTATCGGGTGCCCATGGAGGCTGCAATAGGGTTGCTTCCTTTAATCGGTGTTTTTAACCTGCTTCAGGGGGCTATCACGATTGGTTTAGGCCGTTTCCTGTATGAGGCTGTCCAGTCAAGGCTTCCACGGTGGGCTCCATAACCGGGTGGATGGTTTTAAAACATTCATAGACGCATGCATATTTGATCAAAGTTGAAAGAAACCGCTTATCAATGGATTGACGAGAACGAGAAAAAGATCATCGAGTGGAGCGACAAGGTATGGAGCTTCGCTGAACTTGGGTTACTTGAGTTCAAGACATCCAAATATCTTTCAGACA
>CALGBN010000323.1 GCA_937877765.1 Candidatus Bathyarchaeota archaeon
GTCTGGGTCGATGATGAATACGCATCTGACGGTCTCTGTTTTGCTTTGTGCTGGGTGGATCATTCCGTATAGTGTGGATACGTCTTTGTTGAGGTCTGCGATGATGGGGAAGGGTATCTTGACGCCCATCTTTTCCTCGACATTTCTTACCCATGCGATGTGGCTGCTTGTGCTGTCTACGCTGAGTCCGAGTAGCTCGGTGTTACGTTTCTGGAGTTCTGGGTAGATTTCTGCGAATGCCATGAACTCTGTTGTGCATACTGGTGTGAAGTCGGCGGGGTGGCTGAATAGTATGAGCCAGCTGCCTTTGTAGTCGCTTAGTCTGAGTGTTCCGTGGGTTGCGGGTGCTTCGAATTCTGGTGCTTTCTCCCCGATGAGGGGGATGGTGGGTGCTTTAGTTTCTTCCAAATATTTTCACCTATTTAGGCTGGGTTAAACTTGGAATTGGGGTTCTTAAAGGTAATTAGTAGGTAAGAAAAGGGTTAGAAGTCTGAGCCGAACCCGTTTCTGGTGGCTGGTCCTTCTTGTTCATCGTAGCCATCTCTTGGGCATTGATGTGCTCCGGGGCTGTCGTCTCCGTCTTGGTTAGGGATGGGGGTTTCCTCGGCTGATGCTGTGGCTATGAAGCTGGCGGTTAGTATTAGTGCTAGTGTTAGGGCTAGGAGTGCTTTTTTGTTCATGGTACTCATTCTTACTGCTGTTTTTCGTGGATATGAAGAACATGGGGGAACGATTGTTCCCATTTGTTTCAGTGGTTTGTCGCTAGTTTTCTGGTTCTATTCTGACTGCTGTGCCTGTCGCTGATACTAGGGTGATGTATGATTCGCCTAGGTCGCTGGTTTCTATATCTAGTCCGATGACTGCGTTGGCTCCTAGGGCTCTTGCTTTTTGGATGGCTCTGGCTACTGCGTCGCTTCTTGCTTTTTCTATCTCGGTGGTGAAGGCTGTGATCTCTCCGCCTCCGATACTTTGAAGGGCTCCTTTTAGTACTCCGCCTACGCCTCTTGTTCTTGGGCTTAGTCCGCTTACGATTCCGTATACGTGGGTGATCTTGTATCCGGGCACTGTGGGGGTGGTGGTTACTTTGAACTCATGTTCACTCATTGTATGTAAAATAATGATGGATGCTTTTGATAAACGGTGTTATTCCTTGATCTGGGAGTCAAAGTAGGTGTTTGCGCCGTCTCTGATGGCTTGCCGCATCTCTTCACTGTACTGGTATTGTAGCTGTGGTGCTAGTTGTGGGTCTACTGTGCCTGTGGTGGTTAGTTGTTTTGCTGCTTCTGTGACTGCGTCTAGGAATGGTTGTAGGTGTTTTCGTAGACTGGGTGTGGTGAGGTTTTGTGCTGCGGGTAGGGTGATGTGGAGGCTGTTGGGGTAGAGTTGTTTTGCGATGTTGAAGGCTTGGTGGTCTGGGAAGCCTGCTGTGGCTATGAGTACTGTTTTGGGTGGTTTGATCTGGATTCTTCGGGGGTGGCGTGTTTGGTCGCCGTGTTTTACTTGGTAGGGGAGTGCTGTTGGTAGGAATCTTTCCATGAGTTTTTGGAGGTAGTGGGTTATGGTGCCGTTGTAGATGGGTGTGGCTAGTATGAGTATGTCTGATTCTGCGTATTGTTGGATGATCATCTGCATGTCGTCTGTGTGGATGCATTTGCCGGGGGTCTTGGTCCAGCAGTTGAAGCAGCCCATGCAGCCTTTGATGTCTAGGTCTGTGATGTAGTGTTTGGTGATTTCTGCGTCTGTAGCTTCTAGGAAGTGGTTGAGGAGGATGTCTGTGGTGCCCTTGTCTTTGCGGGGGCTTGCGTTGAGGGCGAGTATTTTCATGTTTAATGAATGTTTATTGGGTTTTTATGTTGTTGTATGGTTTTTTCTTGGAGAAGTAGGGTTAGGTTATTGGGTTAGTTCTCTTTCTAGGTCCAGCATTGCTTTCCAGTCTTCTTTGAGGACTTCGTTCCATTTCATTTC
>CALGBN010000324.1 GCA_937877765.1 Candidatus Bathyarchaeota archaeon
TTCGCCGGTTCGTGGTAGGCGCTCCATGAAGAGGGTAATGTCCCAGTTTATGGCGCCACAGCAGATTAGGTCAACCATTTACTCACCTGTCACTCGATCCATTATGAGTTTGAGGAAACGAGGTGCGTCAACCTCAACAATAATGTCCGTGTTCGCTTCCTCCTTTACCCGGCGATAATATCTGCGCTCTACGACAGTCATACCTCGTGTGAGTTCGCCGTGAACCTCTAGGTCCACCTTGTATTTCTCGGTCTTAAACATGGTTGGGTCCACGACGTAGGCGATTGCCTGTGGGTCATGTAGGCTGAAGCCGTTGAACTTTTCCACAAGGGATTTACAGAGGTCTACGACGAGCTTGGATCTTCTATCCTTCTTGTCTTTGATCTCGTTGAACATATCCACACTCATACGGTAATCCGGGTGAGTCGTTGTATCCAAGCCAGCGGCTACGATGGGTAATCCGCTGTTGAAGACTATCTTGGCTGCCTCAGGATCATGCCAGATATTGAACTCAGCCACAGCGTTAGCGTTACCGAGCCCATATGGTGTTAGGTTGAAGGCTCCACCCATGATTACCAGCTTATCCACCTTCTCAGGGAGCTTAGGGTCAGCTAAAAGCGCAGCAGCTATGTTTGTCAATGGACCAATAGCCACCAAGGTCAAATCCTTGCCTAGCTCGTCTGCCTTCTCAAGGATCATCTCCACCGCGTTCCGATGGTCAGTCTCAAGTTTGGGCTCAGGTAGCTCAGCCTCACCCAAACCAGTCTTTCCATGGAACTCCTCGGCATGACTCATCACCCTGATCAAGGGCTTCTCAGCGCCAGCACAAACAGGTACATCAGTGGCGCCTATGAACTCTAGGAGTTTTTTCGCGTTCTTGTGTCCCTTTGTATGGTTGACGTTTCCTGCGACTGTGGTGACTGCCTCAACCTTTAGTTCGGGGCTGTTGAAAGCGAGGAGAAAAGCTAGGGCGTCATCTACACCGGGGTCGGTATCAAGAATAATATGTTTCAACGGGTTTCACTACCCGTTTCAGTCGCGTGGCTTCAAAAAACCTTTGCTACGAGCCCTGATTAAGGGTCTTCTGGTATCGGTTCACGAGATAAGCAAGACGCTGGCTCTGATTCATGCCTCCGAGGCGTCCAAGGTCTCGTTTTTTCTTCTCGGCCAGCTCAATCATGAGTTCAGGGTTCTCCCTATGCATCTTTTCTTCGAGGGCACGCTTAATGGCTATCTCAACGAGCAAGTCATCGCTTATCTCACAGTCAGACGGGTACTCGGCTTTGCCTCCAAGACTCTTCAGTAACATGTTTGCGGGGTATCCTCTGCATTCACCGGGACGTGCAGGATACACCGTACATTCTTCATCATAGAATGGGCATGGGCTGCGTTTGATCCTCATGGTTCCGTCTCGTCTTGGACGTGCACGGGTCTGTTTCTTGATCTTCTTGTAGCTGGTCTTTACATGTTCAGCGATCTGTTTAAGCTCTGTTTTCGGTACCCGCATAGACTTGTTCACGGTACAGCACTTTCCACATCTTGTGCATATCTGATCTTGGAGCGCATACATCAAGGCTATCTCAGTCTCAAGAAGCACACCAAGACTACTAACAGCGTTCAGCAAATCATTCTCGTCCATGTTTTCCATGTTGAGACGCTGGATGGATTTCCGGTAGACCCTGATAGCATCCGGTCCGCTGAATGGCTTGAATCCCTCAGTCTGCATGAGTTTGTGTAGTGGCGATGGCTGCTCTTCCATAACGTGCATTGCGGAGGAACTGGTTTTAAACATGTCTAATTGAAAATGGTGTAGTTTACGAATTTCATTATTCCTCGGAGCCGTTACCCTTATATCAGATGACATGGCTATGACGCCTATCGAGTGTGGCATCAATGCGCCAATTCATATAATCCAGAACGAAAGCGAGGCACCCATCTTAGCTGTGCCTCAAGACAGCACCCAAATTCTGCTTCTCGGTACCCAAATCAATGGACAGCGTCACATACCCAGAAGCCATATTATACAAAACAGTGTGGAGGACACGCCATGGTGATGCAAGTGTGCGACCTCCCAATACCCAAAAAGATCAGGCTCGCAGTCAAACACGAACAAACTCAGAAGACAATCATAAAAATCAATGGAGTTAGCATCGGCGGTGATCAAGTCGCAATAATGGCTGGCCCATGCAGCGTCGAAAACGAGGAGCAGATGCTCCAAGCAGCACGCGCAGTAAAAGCAGCAGGAGCCCAGATTCTAAGAGGAGGAGCCTTCAAACCAAGAACACTGCCCTACAGCTTCCAAGGCTTAGGCAAGGAAGGCTTGGAGCTTCTCGCCGAGGCAAGAGATGAGACGGGTTTGCCTATCATCACTGAGGTCATGTCCACTGAGGACGTTGAACTCGTAGAGGCTTACACTGATATTCTCCAGATCGGGGCACGCAACATGCAGAACTTCAGCCTTTTGAAGAAGGTTGGACGAAGCAATAAGCCTGTTATGCTAAAGCGAGGCATGTCGGCTACCTTTAACGAGTGGCTTGGCTGCGCCGAGTATATCCTGAGCGAGGGAAACACCGATGTGATCCTCTGTGAAAGAGGCATCAGGACATTCGAGCAGATCACAAGAAACACGCTGGACATCTCAGCTGCACCCATCATACACCAGATCAGCCACCTACCAGTAATCATAGACCCAAGCCACGGCACAGGCACACGAAGCCTCGTTGAACCCATGGCTAAGGCTGCGATAGCGGCAGGCGCTGATGGCGTGATGATTGAGGTACACCCCAACCCAGAGGAAGCCCTCTGTGATGGCGGTCAGAGCCTCAGCCCAGAGGAGTTCATGCACGTAATGACAGGCATCAAGCCCATAATATCAGCGGTAAACCGAAGGCTATAGGCTTGCAGCGTATCAAAGTAGCCCTCGGGGCTCGAAGCTACAGCATCGTCGTCGCGTCTGGTCTAGTTGATAGATTATCAGAGCATCTCCCAACAGGTAAGAAGGCGCTGATAACCACCAAAGAGATCAATAAGCTCTACTGTGAACGAGTAGCCCAAGCCATAGGAGAACACACGCTAATACTTGTACCAGACGGAGAAGAAGCAAAACAGTGGAACGTACTTGAGAATCTTCTCGGAGGCCTTCTAGACTCGGGACTGGACCGGGGATCAACGATCATCGCCCTCGGCGGAGGCTCAGTAGGAGACCTCGCAGGATTCGCTGCATCCATCTACATGCGCGGAATCAAGATAGTCCAGATACCTACAACTCTTCTCGCCATGGTGGACAGCAGCATAGGTGGAAAAACTGCGATCAATCATCCAAGGGGAAAGAACCTTGTAGGCAGCTTCTGGCAGCCCAGCTTGGTGCTCATCGATCCCTTGTTCTTGGAGACATTGCCTACACGGGAGATTCGCAGTGGGTTAGCTGAGGTGATCAAGTATGGTGTCATCAATGACCCTGAGTTGTTCAAGCTACTTGAATCTAAGAACCCTGAAAGCCTCACGGCTGAGGACATGGTGGAGATAGTAGCTCGCTGTGCAGCCACCAAAGCAAGGTATGTTGAGCAGGATGAGGAGGATAGACTCGGGATACGTGCAGCCTTGAATTATGGTCATACTGTGGGTCACGCCGTGGAGAAACTAACAAATCATGATGTGAATCATGGTGAGGGCGTCGCAGTGGGTATGGTTGTAGCTGCTTTGATCTCCATGGAGCATGGGCTTCTCAGGGAAAAAGAGTACCAGCTTATCATCAAACTCATCGAGGAATACGGGTTACCCACAAAGCTACCCGAGATAGACTTCTCTGAAGTAGTCAAGGTAATGCACAAGGACAAGAAAGCCGAGTCGGGAAACATCGTCTTCGTGCTACCAACAGGCATCGGTAAGGCTCCAGCACTAAGACAGGTCGGGGAACCAACCATCAGGAAAGCACTGGAGGCAAATAGATGAGTATATGCGTCGCGATCAAGGCAACCACCACAGACGAGACCATTGAGAAGATGCTTGAAGCGGAGGAAGCTGATCTAATCGAGCTAAGGCTTGACTATAGAAAGGAACAGCTCAACCTAAAATCAATACGAGTAGCCTCAGCCAAGCCATTGATAGCGACGAACAGGAGAAAAGACCAAGGCGGATGCTCGGATGAGCCTGAAGCTGAGAGAATCAGGCTGCTAGTGGAGGCTGTTAGGGCTGGGTTTGAGATGGTTGATCTATCATCTACATCAGAACAGCTGTCTATACAGGTGAGAAAAGTTCAGGGAAATGGTGGAAAGGTGATTGCCTCATATCACGACTTCAAACAAGCCCTAGACGAGACCCAACTAGAGGAAATCCACAACAAGCTAGAAGAGACCGGCTGCGATAAAATCAAGATCATCGGATGGGCAGATAACTACAGTGACAACCTACCTTACTTGAACTACAACAGGAGGCACCCGGGTAACATCGCGTTCGCCATGGGTGAAAAAGGAACCACATCAAGAATCCTAGCACCATACGCCGGAGCAGCCTACACCTATGCTTCACTGGATGAGGAGGTTGCACCGGGACAGATACCATTACAGATGCTACGGGAGACCTACAGGAGTCTAGAGAAATGAACTACTACCTGTTAGGTTACCCTGTGGGGCACTCTGTAAGCCCCGCGATGCACAACGCAGCCTTCAAAGAGCTAGGATTACCCCACATATACAGTCTACTGGAAACAGAACCAGAGAAACTAGGTGAGACAGTTCAACGTCTCAGAGAGAACAAATTCGGTGGAGCAAACGTCACCACACCCCACAAAATAGAGATAATCAAACACATGGACACTCTTGCACCATCAGCCAAACGAATAGGCGCCGTAAACACCATCGAAAACCGTGGAGGACAACTCATCGGACATAACACTGATGTTATTGGAGGCATCAAGGCATTAACCCTGAAATACGGTGAACTCACGGAAAGTAGGGTAGTATTGCTTGGTGCCGGTGGCGCCGCAAGAGCACTGGCGCAGGAGCTGGCACCCAAAGTATCTGAGCTTGTCATATTGAACCGCTCACCAGATAAAGCGGACAAACTGGCACGGATACTTCCCGGTAACACTGTTGGAGCGGGTCTAGGTGAACAGCAGGTCGTCAAGACCGCTGATATTGTGATTAACGCGACTTCTGTGGGTATGACGCCTAATACCTCTGAGTCGCCTATAGATGCCCAGTATCTGCGACAGGGTCAGCTTGTCTATGATATCGTCTATAACCCCATCAAGACCAAGCTGATGCAGGACGCAGAAAAAGCAGGCGCAGAGACCCTTGGCGGGTTATGGATGCTTGTCTATCAGGGCGTCGAATCGTTCAAGATATGGACAGATCAGGAGCCCACTGCTGAGACCATGTACAATGCAGCGTTACGAGTCCTGGAGGACTGGCATTGAACATCGCGGTCTATGGATTCATGGGCGTCGGCAAGACCACCATCGGAGTGCTTCTCGCTGAGAGACTTGGTTACAGTTTCCTTGATATGGATGCCGAGATCGAGCGGAGAGAAGGCACCAAGATCAACACAATATTCAATGAAAAAGGAGAACCTTACTTCAGGAAACTAGAATCAGACCTAGTTCAATCACTCACCAAGAATGATGAACAGGTTATCGCGTGCGGTGGGGGAACAGTGGCTAATCGAGATAACGCTGAAGCCCTAAGCATGGTAGCTAGGATGTTTTATCTTACTGCTTCCATCACGGAGATAATCAATAGGACAAAGGATGACTCTACTAGACCCTTGCTTGACGTAGATGACCCAAGGAATACTGCATTGTTGTTATTTGAGAAAAGGAAACCCATCTATGAGAGGTACGCTGAGGTAACAATAGACACAACTGGCCTAGCCCCAAATGTTGTCGTTGATAAAATACTGGAGGAACTACGATGAGAATAACCCCCGCGATACTAAACGGCACAGTCAAGGCACCCCCCAGCAAAAGCATGACCCACCGCCTACTAATCACATCAGCCCTAGCCGACGGCGTAAGCCTACTGGAGAACCCCCTACAAAGTCAAGACACCATAGCGACCGCTGAGGCGCTGAGAAGCCTCGGAGCAAGCATCAGGGAAACCCATACTGGCTGGGGTATAATGGGGGGAACCATATACCAACCCGACTCGGTACTTGACTGCCACGAATCAGGAACAACAATGCGCCTACTCACAGGAGTAAGCAGCATCATCA
>CALGBN010000325.1 GCA_937877765.1 Candidatus Bathyarchaeota archaeon
GAAGACGGCATACGAGATGTAGAGAGGTCTCGTGGGCTCGGAGATGTGTATAAGAGACAGGCTAAAAAGCTCTATCTATTAGGGAACGAAGCTTTTGAAAAAGAACTTTATCATTCAGCGTATCTGCTTGGATTTGCATCACTAGAAGAGACAGGAAAAGCCTTAGTGATTCTTGATTACATAAACCACAACCATATAACCTATAATCAATACAAGAAAAAAATTAAAAATCATTATCTAAAAATTAAAAAGACTATGATAGCTCGTAACCCGAATATACTAGAGGTATTTAGGATAGCTCCAAGAGAATATGTACAGCCTCAACTCAAGAAATCTGAACCACGTTTTATCCAACTGGGTGAAGATATGGTGGATTTGAGAATGGATAGTATTTACATCGATTATGATTTTGAGAACGGAAAATGGAAGAAACCTAAATCAAATATGAAATTAGATGCTCAACAGGTCTTAGGTGAAGCATACACAGCATATAATTGCTTTAGAAATGAGTGCAAACATAGAGGAGTTAGATTAAGAAAGTCTAGTAAATAGAAAAAATTGTGATATCTCCACAGGGCGTAGGGTTCGAATTCCTCCCCTTAGGAGTTACCCTCATGTTTCTATAGTTGAGTAATGCTAGGTTATCCATGGTTGAGTCCAGAGACTATAAGGGTTCATTACCAAAGTTACATGGGTATCTATCTGATCATGAGTCATCTGAGAAGATGGTTTCTATCTATGTTGAGCCTTCACCTGTTTACATAGAGGATTGGAGGGACTCAAACAGGCTGAACTTTGATTTCACCTTAACCGGGTTGACCGATAAACGGCTTGTTATCAGGTTCATCAAGGCTGCTGTCTACGATGAACAGGATAATCTGGTGACTTTTCGGCATCTTAATCATAACGCTGTTGGGGTCTCGGGGATAGAAACAGTTGGAAAACTGAGACCGCTGGACAGGAGACGGTTGATCTCTTTAACCCGTTTCACAGCTTCCCAAAAACCGTACCACTTCATAAGCTCAGGTATATGTTCACGTTCCAAGACCCAGAGACAGGCAAAGAATACTACTATGGCAACACAGTCATCCACCCAACAGCCTACCATCAAAAAGTAGAGCTAACCATCCCAGTCAAAGGACTAGTAACCATACTCGATGGACACGACTACTACAGCCACCACCGCAGATTCGCCATGAACCAGGTAAGAAACATCACCAACAACACCTTCAGATCAAACTTCAGCAGATACTCAATCGACCTAACCCACATAGGACCAGACGGAAACACACGAAAAATGACCCCCAAAGAATACAAAGACAACTATGATTTCCATTATACAGACATCACCAAGTTCTACACCCACGAAGCCCCAGTCTACGCCCCAGCAGACGGAAAAATAGTAGAAATTGTTGATACCCTTGATGATCTCTATGACACACCGTTTGACTTCGACCAAGCCATATCCCAAAACAGGGTCAAAGACCTAGCCGGCAACTATATCGTCATAAAACACAACGAGTCCGAGTACAGCCACCTATTCCACCTACTCAAAAACAGCATAAACGTCTCAGTCGGAGACCATGTGTCTACTGGTCAAATGATCGCCAAGATCGGGTTAAGCGGCGCATCAACAACATACTCACATCTCCACTACCAGCTCCTCGATGGAGCCGATTTCCTCAGAGCTAATGCGCTACCATGCAGATTCTCAGATGTATGTTTGTTGAATGGAAAGAAATCTATTCGATACGAGCAGACCTGTATTGATACGGGGGATATTATATTCCAAGAATAGCTCCCGGGATGATGTATTGGTACCAATAGATCTGGATAGTTGCGTATCTTGCGGGGAGCTTGATTAGCTGAAACATTTGGTATTGGTACCAATAAGTAAAAAAAAAGAATGTTTCTGGCTAGGATTCTTTCAGTGGTCGGGTCCAGTCAAGTGCGTTTACTTTGCATGCCTCAATACATGCCCCACAGGCATAACAGTCATTGTGGAACCTGTTTTCATCGTAGAAATCCTTCATGGCGCCTGTTGGACACGCTTTTACGCACTGCATACAGTTTATACATTTATCCTCGTCTATTCTTGGGCGATAAAGGCTGAACTGCTCAGCCGCTAATCCGATTAACCCAAAGGGACAAAGGAACCTGCACCATGGTCTGTAAAAGAATACACTCGCGGCGACTATGCCTAGTATCACTATCCCGCTGATCATGGTTAGACTCAACTGGAATACGCCGAAAGGGTTCAACAAACCAAGTATATTCAAACCCTTGAGGAAGAGCAGCCCAATGAAGCCTAGTAGAAACAGTACCCGGGTCCATAATGTTGTCTGTTTGGAGACGTTCACCTTTCTAGAAGGCATCCTATACAGTGCGTCCTGCATTAACCCCAGTTGGCAACCCCATCCACATATGCTGCGATTCGAGGCAACCACCAGTAAAACCATGACCACCAGCATCACTATGGATAACTGGAGGGGCACTGGAACAGGCAACCCTTTGAGGTTCATGATCAGGTTAGCTACCATCGCCATGGGGTTGGGGTTTAATGGACTCAACTGACCGTAGATGAATCCAAACAGTAGGGTGCCTGTTATCAGGAAGATGAGTCTGTTTTTCTTGTTGATCTTGCGTTTTGTTAGCAGCCATGTTGATGCGGCGACTGTGATCATCCAGAGGGCTAATTTTGATAGTAGTATTGGGTCCATGATATTTCACTACGTGTGACGCATCGTCATATCCTGTGCAGAAACATATAAACATATGCCAAAACGTCACATAGTATATGCGGTTAACCACCATACGAATAGAAACAATACTAAAAGAACAAATACACAAAACAGCAGAACAAAAAAACAGAACCCCCAGCGAGATCACAAGAGACCTAATCGACCTAGGCATCGGATACCAACAAGAATCCCCCATAATAATACAAGGCGCACAAGGCATCACCCGATCATTCAGCAAACTAAGCTACGGCGACGAAGCCACAAGAATCAGCATCTACATAGACGAGGAACAAATCATAGACGCCGCAAAATGCTTCAACAACAGCGGAACAGGAGCAATCCGAGAAGCAATCAGACTAGGATTCTTAATGCTAAACGCGGAAAAAGTAAGATTTACGAACCCACACACCGAAATACACCCATTCAAAGAGTTCACCCTCCAGTCATTCAAAAATAAAAAAGCACAACAAGCCCTAGAGCGCCTCACTGGTTAGCTCAAACCCCTGTATTGGTACCAATAGAAATATGGTTTCGTTAAGAAGGAAGGCAAAATCTGTCTTTCTGCTTGTATTGGTACCAATAGAATTCTGTTTTTGAGAATGGCGAAATTTAGCTT
>CALGBN010000326.1 GCA_937877765.1 Candidatus Bathyarchaeota archaeon
TTCAAGCAGAAGACGGCATACGAGATGTAGAGAGGTCTCGTGGGCTCGGAGATGTGTATAAGAGACAGGAGCATATTTCTATATCATCATACTATTTGACTATTTCATTGAACCTTGTGTTTCATAGCGTTTCAACGCGTTCTTATTATATACCGTAAAACAGTGTAGAAAAGGATGAACATAACAGACTGTTATGAAGATCACTCTCAGCGAAAAGGTGGGGAAAAAATGAAAGACGAAGTATATTGTGATAATAGACTGTTATTTGTAGATGATGACCCAGCCATCCTTGAGGGTTACAGATATATTTTTGAGTATGAGGGATACACCGTGGATGTCGCTCAAAATCTATCTGAGTTGATGATTTGTTTAAAACTCTATGACTATGATGCGATAATTCTTGACTATAATCTAGATAAATTAAATGGTGTCGAAATAGCAAAACAGATCAATGGAATAAAATCCGGCGTCAAGCTAATTTTCATCAGTGGACAGAAGAACGCCGAGGAAGAGCTTATCAATAATAATATCAGGATCGATGGTTTCTTTGAGAAGCCTCTTAAAGCTGAGACTTTGCTTGAATATATTTCATGTTATTTGATGGAAAAATAATATAGATTGGCAATAAGAACCAGTTCTCCATATTCATTATAATATTAATTTCAAGTGATTCGATTGGATTAGCTTGGACTATGCCTCTATATTAGTTGTGGATGATGACGAGATGATCGTCTATTTCTTCAAAATGATACTAGATGAACTAGGGTATAATGTCTTGGAGGCTTATAGCGGAAAAGAAGCGATAAACCAAATGACATCTAACCTGGTCGATCTCGTTATACTTGACTACAAGTTATCCGATATGACAGGGGACATAGTAGCTAAACAAGTCAAAGAGATGAACCCAGAGACACCAATAGTGTTTATCACGGGATACAGTGAGGCAAAAGAAAAGATCAACAATACCAATCTTAGTCAACACATAATGGTCAAGCCCATCAAGGAAAATGAGTTGATCGAGACAGTTGAGATAGTGTTGAGTGAGAGACCAGTTACCGTGAGTGTTTGAGGTGAGAATGATTGAATATCAGGAGAAAACTAGTTGCAGGTTTGGCGATAGCCTATTTGCTTGTGTTTTCTGGTTTTCTCTTTTATACAAATAATCTAATTCTGAAGGGTTATTTGGAGTTTGAGCATGAAGATATCATTGAACAGACCGAGATCGGGCTCAACACATTGGAGCTCAGGATATCAGAGGTAAGTCACACTACCTCAGATTATGCAGGCAGGGATGATACATACTATTTTATTCAGAATAATATGAGACACTTCATCAATGATCTAATTTCTACCTCTTCTTTTATTGAAAACGAGCTCAATTTTATGATATTCATAGACAATGAGGCGAATGTCCTCTATAGTAAAGCCTTCGACCTGACTACTCTTCAGAGTCTTGAGCTTGAGGAGTCAACCATCGACCGGGTTTTAGGCTATGAGAAAATAGTCTCAGAACATCAAGTATCTGGAATAATCGAGCTAAATAAGGTGCCGACTATGATCGCGACTCACGAGATAACTTATAGCGATGATGAATTGCCGCCTGTAGGTACTTTGATCTGTGGAAGGTATATTGATGCGATTGAGGTAGCCAAGCTTTGTGATTACTCGTATCAAGACCTTCGGTTCATAGAATATACAGATAGCCCAATTGATTCAAGTGATGACATCAGTATTTGGAGAAAAGATGAAAACACCATAATAGGTATAAAATCAATCTATGATATCAACGGGGAACCATATCTTGCTATGCTAGCTGAGTCACCACGAGACTTGTATAATCAAGGCATGAGAACCATAGTCTACTTCTATGGTGCAATGATCATCATTGGAGCGATTGGAGGATTACTATCCATCTATTTACTCAACAAAACAGTGCTAGAAAGGATTCTTGGACTAAGTAAAGAAGTCAGCAACATCGACCCACGTTCCCTTGAATCAAAGACCCTTAGCATTTCAGGAGATGACGAGATATCAAGACTAAGCGAGGACATCGACGGCATGCTCCAGACCATCACAGAGTATCAAACCCGTTTAACAAGCCAAGAAAGAATGGCAACTATTGGACAGACGGCGGCAATGGTTGGTCACGATCTCAGAAATCCGCTTCAAGTTATCTATATGTTGAGTTCAAGAATTAAACGAGTAGCTAAAAAAATTGGTGAACTCGGGGAAACGGAGCCATATGTAAGAGAGATTGAGTACATTGACGAGAACCTCAATGAACAGACCTCTTACATGAACAAGATCGTATCCGACTTGCAGGACTTTTCAAGGTCAATTGCTTTGCAGATTGCGGAGGTTAATCTAGAGGATATGGTGATGGATGTACTTGGTACTCTAAACCTAAACGATAGCATCACTGTGTCTGTGGAGTTCAAGGACCGGTCAGAGATACAAGAAATAGATGGCAACTATTTCAGAAGAGTTGTCGTAAACTTGCTTACAAACGCTGTTCAGGCAATGCATGAAGGTGGTAAGCTTACTGTTGAAGGCAGGAGAATTGATGGAAAGAGCGTTATCTCTGTCTCTGATACGGGGGAGGGTGTCTCTGAGGAGAATATGAGAAAACTGTTTACACCTCTTTTCACGATCAAAGCAAAGGGTACTGGTCTCGGTTTAGCGGTGTGTAAACGTATTATTGATGCTCATCAGGGAGAGATCAAGGTAGACTCAGAGGAAGGCAAAGGCACCACATTCACGATTACGTTACCAGAGACTCAAGAGAATGAAGCTGAGACTCAACCTGTTGAGGCTGCAGTCTCTGAGGTTGATGTTAGCGCCGAGAACGTTTGAATAGGTCGCCTAGCTGGAACCGAGCGGTAATTATTCGTTCTGTGCTGAATATCTTTGCTGCGATGTAGAGTACTGCGACGGTCCAGATGCTTATGAAGAAGATGCTTCTTAGTACCACGAAGTAGTTGCCGAGGAATGCTGCTTTTGTGGCGATTATACTGTGGGTGTAAGGTATTATCAGTAGTAGGTATTGGAATGTCGGGGGTAACATCTCGATGTCACTGAACATCAATACGAGCGCTGGGATCATTATTGGAGTCACCAAGACACCCGTAAAGCTCTGGGCGCTACGAACATTATCAGCGAATACTGCAACACTCAATGCCATCGCTAGAGCCGAGACAAGTGTAACAAAGATTACAACACCAACTAATAGGAACCCAAAGGGGGTTATACCAAGGTTCACATCACTGATGTTCATGCTCATTGCCTCAGGAACGAAACTAAAAGCGCTATTCATGTAATATCCAAACCCTATCAGGTAACTTATCGAACCAGCAATGGCTATTACTATACTTCCGCTGAGCTTACCGCCTAGAATAGTCATCCTGCTAACGGGTAGGGTCATGAGGATTTCGAGGGTTTTCTGTTCTTTTTCGAGGGCGATGCTTGTGGCTGCCATCTGGATGGCGAACATAACCATCATCATTACCATGATGGGTAGCATGATGGATTGACTCATGACTAGGTTGAATATTGCTGAGGGGGCGATCTCTAGTACGCTTCCCTTCAAGATGCTTGCATAGTCGAGGGTGATGGGGTTTCTATACCCCAAAGCCGTGCCTATTCCACCTGATTCGGTGAGTAGGTTCTGTATCTTGGTGATGCTGAAGTAGTAGTTGTAGATGTTGATGAGGTTGGATACAAGGTCTGTGCTCTGGGTCTCAGCCATGTTGAGGCTGCGTAGATTGGCGTATATCTTGATCCTGCCCTGTCTTCCCAGTGTTATGTTATCGTTATACCCCTCTGGAATGTAGACCATGGCGCTGCTATCCGTTGATGCGAAGAGGGTTAAGGCGTCTTCGAGGCTATCAGCCACGATGGGAACCACGGTGTTATTCGTGTATAGATAATCCAGCATAGCGTCAGTAACGAACCCATCATCATTTGTCCAGACTGCGAAACTGGCGCCTCTTACAGCACGCTGTACTGATTCTTGGCTGATCTGGATGGCGCTTCCCATCACCGGGAATATGAGTATAGGCATCAGTATAACGCCGATGAGAATCTTCGGGTCACGGACAAGCTCCTTGACCTCCTTAACAATCAACGCTATGAGGTTATTCATTATGAGTTACCTCCATGAAGACTTCCTCAAGATTCGGCTTGTTATACTCAGCTTTGAGTTCCTCAGGAGAGCCTTGTGCTACGACGATTCCTTGATTAATGAGTGCAACCTTGTGGCAGAGATATTCTACTTCAAGCATATTGTGGCTGCTGAGAAGAATACTAACGCCTTCTTGGTCTGCATAGCTTTTGATCATGTTTCGAACGTTGACACTCTGGATAACGTCTAATCCGCTGGTAGGCTCGTCTAGGATGGCTAGCTTGGGTTTCATCATCAAGGCCCGTGCGATCAATAGCCGTCTTAGCATTCCCTTGCTATAGCCTTTGACCCTGTCGTTTAATCGGTCTCCAAGGTCGCTGATTAGCTTGCCCTGCTCAACAATGGTGTTCATCTCGGATTTTGATTTAGCGTAAAAACCAGCCATGAACTCAAGAAACTCTATTCCATTGAGCTGCTGGTATGCTCCGGCTTCCTCTGGTAGGTAGCTGAATATCTGGCGTACCTTCTCAGGTTGTCTTGATACATCATATCCGAATATCTTGGCTGAACCATTTGTTGGACTGATTAATGTGCTGAGAATACGGAGAGTCGTGGTTTTACCAGCCCCGTTGTGCCCTATGAGTCCGAATATCTCATTTTCCTTGACATTAAAGCTGGCCCCTTTTAGAGCTTCAACAGATCCGAAGGTCTTCGTTAGGTTTTCGGCTTGTATCGCGTAACCCATAGCTATCCCTGTAATATCCACCGAAACGTGGACTAGCTTAAAAATACTTCAATATTTTTTGACCTTTGGTGTTTTATATCTGGTAGCATATTTCTGGACGTTGATTGATTTGAGCGTGGACATGGTCATAAAGAACGCACGACTAGTATCCCCAAGAGGAATAACCGAGGCTGGAGTAGCCGTAAAAGATGGAAAAATCGCTGCAGTTGCACGAGATATTCATCTACCAAAAGCAGAAAACGTGATTGACGCAAAAGGCAACTAGGTACTACCCGGGCTTCTTGATGGACATGCCCACACGTTCCTACCACCAGAAACACCAGCCACAGGCATGAAAGCGGCAGCCAAAGGCGGAGTAACCACCATGCTTGAGATGCCCGGCACACAGTTCGGATGCTTCAACGCTGACGAGTTCAAACTCAAACGTAAAACCATGGAGGAAAGCAGCTACGTTGATTTCTGTATCCACGCTGGGTGCGCAAGTGGGTACCCGGGTGAGTTAACCAAGATGCATAAACTAGGTTCTACTGGTGCCAAGTTTTTCATCAGTAGTGCGGGTCCTAAGTGGCCTCAGACCTTTGATGGGGAGATTCTTGAGCGTTTCAAGGAGATCGCATCTTATGGTGGTTTGGCTTTGATCCACGCCGAGAACGATAGTATTCTACGGGATAACCTGAAGCGTCTCAGAGAGGCTGGTCGTAAGGATTTTGGGGCTCATCTTGAGTGGCGTCCAAGGATAGCCGAGGTAGAGGCGGGGAAAAGAATGATTGACTATCTTGAGGCGACACACTGCAGGGGCATGATTGTGCATACAGCTGTTCCTGAGACAGTCTGGTATAACGCTGAGGCAAAGATGAGGGGCGCCGAGACCTATGTGGAGACCTGCAACCAGTACCTGTACTTGACAGAGGATGATGTGAAAAAGAATGGGCCCTGGAACAAGTTCGCCCCACCGCCACGCACCAAGGCAGACAAAGCAGAGATCAGGAGACTTCTTCAAGAGGGTTGGATTGATACTATTGCTACGGATCACGCGCCTTATAGTAAGGATAGGAAAGAGGCTGGTTTGGAGGATATTTTTGAGGCTCCAAACGGTATGCCGGGGCTTGAGACTTATCTTCCAATGCTCCTGAACGGTGTCTCCGAGGGATGGCTTACTCTTGAACGGCTTTCAGCGGTCTCTGCTGAGCGTCCAGCACAGATATACGGTATCTATCCACGGAAGGGTGTGATTGCTCCGGGTGCTGACGCTGATTTCGTCATAGTTGATTTGAATATTGAGAAGAAGATCACTAATGATGACCAGATCACGGCTTGTGGTTGGACGCCTTATGATGGGGTAGATGTGAAAGGATGGCCAACCATGAGCATAATCAGAGGAGAGGTCGTTATGCAGAAGGATCAGGTCTTAGCTGAGCAGGGTTCTGGGTTGTTTATTCCCCGCCTCGACGCCTAGATTTTTTACCCGGTTTTCTTTTTAACTCGGTTCCGCATATTGGGCATCTGTTGTCTTCCTGTGGCGTTGTGTATTGTTTTCTACATCCGGGGCAGTAGTGTATCCACTGGAATCTTCGTTTGATGCCCCGCGTGTTCATACCCCTATAGCTGAGTCCAAGCTCGTCTGCTAGATTCTGTACACTATAATCGTCAGATACTAGAGTGGCGTCTCCTATTTGGTGTGTTATTGCTAGTACGCTGATGTCTGTCTCTGAGAGGGATTGTGCTTCTCCCATCCGCTTAGCTTGAGATACAATATGTTTTATCGATGCTTCAATGGGTGCCTGTACGATTAGTTTGCCTGTATGTCTCCAGTTTTCTGCTCTTATTCGCGCCATATCGTCCCGTATCTCATCCAGCACCAATGGCGTTGTGTGCAATCTGGTTTCTGTGTCTGTCTCTTATACACATCTGACGCTGCCGACGAATTAGACGGTGTAGATCTCGG
>CALGBN010000327.1 GCA_937877765.1 Candidatus Bathyarchaeota archaeon
TTTCAAGCAGAAGACGGCATACGAGATGTAGAGAGGTCTCGTGGGCTCGGAGATGTGTATAAGAGACAGACTATAATCATGGAAAAGATCAGCCGTCAACAGACCCAAAGCACTGAACATACCAGGATTAGGTGGAACAAGCACCCTTTCTATCTCAAGCTCCTCTGCTAACGCACAGACATGCATTGGACCAGCGCCACCAAACGCAACCAAGGCAAAATCCCTTGGATCATAGCCGCGTTCAACTGAGACTATTCTGAGAATCTTGCTCATCATGCTATTTGCTATCCTGATGACGCTAACAGCGGATTCCTCTTGGGCTATTCCCAGTTCATTACCTAATCGCTTGTAGGCGTCACCCGCTAAACCCGGGTGAATATCCATACCCCCATCCAGCAAGTTACCGGGATTCAACCTACCTAATAAAAGATTAGCATCAGTAATAGTTGCCTCCGCGCCGCCTCTACCATAACAAGCTGGACCCGGAACCGCGCCAGCACTCATGGGACCAACCATCAAAGAACCATTAACCACCTTAGCGATGGTCCCACCCCCTGCGCTGCACTCAGCCAAGTCAATGAAGGGGAAACGCACAGGATAACCCGAACCCTTCACAAGCCTACCCATATGGATCTTACCCGCCACCTCATACTCGGGTACAACCTCGGGTATTTTCCCCCGTACTGTACCCGCCTTGGCGGTGGTGCCCCCCATATCAAAACTTATTATATTTTTTACTCCAGTCTGTTCCCCTAGCCAAGCAGCCGCAATAACTCCAGCAGCAGGACCTGACTCCACAATCGTGGCAGGCTTTCTGCTTACTACATTGCTTTTTGCGAGACCTCCATTACTCTGCATAACATATAGCTGTGTCTTGAGTCCAAGGTATTCTAGATCTTCTTCGAGTTGATTGATGTATTTATGGATAACAGGCATCAGTACCGCGTTCACAACGGCTGTGCTAAACCGCTCATACTCCCGGTACTCGTTACTGATCTCATAACTAACCGTAACATAGACATCCAGACTTTCACTGATAGCCTGTTTAACCTGTTCTTCATGAACCATGTTCGCGTAGCTATTGATGAAACCCACAGCAACAGACTCTACGCCATCCGTTGAGAGCCTGTTAATCACTGAGTCAAGCTCAGCACAGTTAATACCCTGCATAACCACGCCATCATGCCTTATCCGTTCATCAACCTCATACCGGTGCCGCCGCTTCACAAGCATCGGAGGACGCTCAAAAAACAGGTTATATACCTCGGCACGCCGCTGGCGCCCAATCTCAATAACATCCTTGAAGCCTTTAGTAGTCACAAGCCCAGTCCTAGGCAAATCAAGATCAACCTGACCAAACAAAGCATTCGTGGCAATCGTAGTAGCGTGCCCAATCATACGCACAGAGTCGGCGCTATGAGCACCCAGAAACGCCTCAACAGCGTTCACAACGCCCTGCTCTGGGTTTTTTGGTACACTTGGTGTCTTGATGTTAATTACTTCACCCGTCTCTTCGTCCAGTGCAACTAGGTCAGTGAATGTACCGCCTACGTCAACGCTAACCCTGTACATGACATATAGAAAACAGTACAGGAATAAAAATTTGTGAAAACTAGGACTTTACCTTGACGCCAGCCATCTTTATGGCTTCAAGCACAATATGGCTCTCCACCTTACCGATGCCCTTGATGGTATTGATCTCATCTAGCAGCTTCAACGCCGACTCACGACTACGACACATAGCCAAAACAAGCAACTCACAGTCACCACTGACACGCATAACCGTGTTCATCTCAGGGTATTCTGCAATCTTTTCACCTATCTTACTGAGGTCTGCTCCCGCTCCTGCTGATATGCGTAGACATAGTGGATAGATGTTTATCTTATCAGGGTCCACAATGGTTGTGTATCCCTTGATGACACCATTTTCCTCTAGTGCCTTTACTTTGGATGAGACGCTTACGTGGCTGATATCAAGCTGTTTAGCTATGTCTCTGTAGCTTTGCCGGCTGTCCGCTTGTAGAAGTTTGATTATCTCTTCATCAATATCCATCTTATCAGCCATACTTATCACAGATTTACCACAGATTTACCGCTAAACAAAAGATCAACAAGTTGATCCATATCTACTAGCTCAACCGTATCGAGCATCCTGTCGCTTAGACCCCGCTTCACGGCATCCCGCTTCACAGCATATACCTTGTGTGCAGCGAGCTTATTGTTTGCTTCTATTCGGTTGTTTGTGAATAGAACCGCGTCCTGCATCAGCAATAGCTCTGCATCCATCTTTAGGGCTCTTTCAAGCATCTTTTCATCCTTTGTATTCAATACAACTAATTTTGACACCATTATCACTCCTAATAGACGAGGCTAGCCTCAGCCTCCTCGATCAGCTCAAGTATCTTATCCTCACCAACGGGTTCAACATCATCAACCAAGTCATCCTCATCAAACCCAGCCGTAACAAGAGCCGCTTCATCAACATACAACTCTATGTCGAGATCAGGAAGATCAGAAAGGAACTTTTTGGTAAGCGTCTGGTCTACGTTGTTGAGTGCACCGAGGACTCCTTTTCCGGTCCAGAGTATCCTTACCTCGTGGTCCCATAACCCGGCGGCTGTACGAAGCGCCTCATAATAGTTGAGATTAGTAAAGGGGGCTGACTTTATGACGATTAATACCTGTTTCTCCAATTATCTCGCCCCCGCCATACTCAACACCACATCTGCCTCCGCAAGCATCTCACCGAGATCAAAGATACCTCCGATGTCAACACCAGTTGGAAGCATCTCCTCCTGAACGCCTCTGAGCTCCATACAAACCCTGCAACCACTTATGGTGGCTCCAAGCTCAATAAGCGCCTTAAACTTGTCACTGGCGCTGTCCATATGGAAAGGCTCACCACTCTGGGAATTCAAAGGACCATAAACCCCGTCCATCATCAGGTACATATCAACCATGTGCCCTTTCTCAAGAGCAGATTTACTGATCTCAAGCGCCTCATCAAGAACATCGTTCTGGAATGGAGACTCACAGAGGAGTATCATTAAACGTCCCATAACTTCACCTAGATGAACATTTGGACGTCTGCGTCCATTGCAATGTCAAGGAACGTGGCTGCGCCGACGATCTCATCAACCTCAGGGATTAACTCATCCTTAGATATACCCATAATCTCCATAGTGGTACTACAAGCATAGATCTTCACATTCTCTGTGTCTCTGCACATCTCTAACATCTCTTTTAGTGTGGGAACTCCAACATCCTTGATCTTACCCTTCATCATTCCAGTGCCTAAACTCATGATCCCCGGTAACTTGGCTTTCTCCAAACCACCCTTCTTTATCGCATCCATACCCCAGAACGTAAAGAAGAGAGAAACCTCAGCATCCATTGCACCACCTGTGCTAGCTAGTATGAAAACAGGGTATAGTTTATCCAACGAACCACTGTGGACAACAAACGCCATTTTTCTTTTTTTCTCACTCATCTTTTACACCCTAATAATGTATGTGAATGTGCCGTCGCCCTCGTTTGTCTCTAGGACTTTGGCTCCAGTTTTGTTCGCCCAGGCTGGAATGTCTCTTTTACTGCCTGGGTCTGTTGCTACGATTTTGATTATCTGTCCTTCTGTCATCGTTTTTGTTGCTTTTTTGAGTTTGACGATGGGCATTGGACAGTACAAGCCTTTTGCGTCTATCTCGACGTCTACATTAACCATGGTATTCCAAATGGTAACGATATTCGACTATATTTAACCATTTGGTTAGATGAGGTTATTCTCTTTTAGAACCCGGTCAATAAAACGACGGGTACTAGGCATAATATCAATGCTGTCAAGCTCATCAAAAGCCACCCAACGAGCATCAGGAGCATCACTACTGGCATGAACCTCCCCCGAAACATACCTGCAAAGATACTCAAACAAGATATAGTGATAATGAACACGTCCATCATCATCCTTATTGACGGCATCAAAAACAGTAATCAGCTTAACTGGCTCGATACGGACATTTGTCTCCTCAAAAACCTCACGCTTAATCGCCTCATCTAGAGTCTCACCAACCTCAACAACCCCACCGGGAATCCCCCACTTACCAAAACTAGGAGGCTTACCACGCACAGCAAGCAACACTTTGCCCTCATGTATGGTGATCGCTGCTACGCCGGGAAGAGGCTGAGATGGGTACTCTCGACTCATGGTGTGTCCCTAGACTGATTCGTTGCCTTGTTGGAGTGCCTTGAGGTTAATATCCCTCATGGACTCACGCATATAGGTATTCACAGCATCCTTCAAGAGATCCAAGCTCACCATCTCGGAGCGCTTTGAGAGTGCTCCAAGCATCACCATGTTGGCGACAATCTGGTTACCAAGCTTGACTGCTATATCCCTTGCAGGAATCTGGATGATCTCCACATCGTCACGGATATTATCGGCTCGCTCATAGACATGGGTATCAACGATAATCAGTGAATCTTTCTTCGCCATGGGCATATACTTCTTGAAAGCCGGAAGACTCAGACACAATAGTATATCGCTTGCCTCAAACTGAAGATCATTGATCACATGATCCGCAGCCATAATCTGACTCATACAGGCACCGCCACGAGCCGAGGCGCCATAGCTTCTACTGAACATGATCTCGTAGTCTTTCATGAAGAGGGCTCTGCTCAGGAACTCACCTGATGCGATGACTCCCTGTCCACCTGTTCCACTGATCAGTATATTTTGCTGCATTATTGCTCACCTCGCGCCTTGCGGATTATCTCCTGCAGGCTCTCTGTTAGCTCCGGACGCTCATATTTCTCAAAGAGACCCAACTCGATCTTCTTCTCCATGTGATCAGCCACATACTTGACCTCACCGAGAGCCTCAAGCTTCGCCCTCAACGCATCAGTATCCGGGTTATCAACCCGTACAACCTGACCAAAACCCATATGATCAACGATCTTCGCAGAACCAAAACCATTTACTGCATCAAGTGTCTTCTTGGGGTCAGACGCTGGAACCGCGTACAAGTATCCACCCTTGGATCCCCGGTTCCTGTTGTATGTGCTCTCCATAAACATATCCAGTATCCTCGGAGGCAGGCTATCCAGTGGTCCACGGAGGTTGAATATCCTGCGCTGCTGGGTTGGACACTGGCTCAATACTTCGATGAAGCTGAAGCCCTTATGCTGTAGCGCCTCCTTGATGGCGTTTGTCAACTCAATTACATGGTATGTGCTCCACTTAGCCACATAACTAGCACCAGCAGCCTTCACAAGCTGAGTAATATCGAATGGGAACTCTGGATTACCATAGGGGCTTGTGACTGTGGTCTCACCGTGCATCGTTGTGGGTGCGATCTGTCCACCTGTCATGGCATAGCTCATGTTGTTGACCAGTATCACCTGTCTCTTATACACATCTCCGAGCCCACGAGACCTCTCTACATCTCGTATGCCGTCTTCTGCTTGAAA
>CALGBN010000328.1 GCA_937877765.1 Candidatus Bathyarchaeota archaeon
TTCGTCGGCAGCGTCAGATGTGTATAAGAGACAGGTATAGTATACGGTTGCTGTAGCTAGGCTCTTAATTGAATGTCCCTTGAATGACCTTTTCTTGGCTAATATTTGATATTGGTCTGAGGCTTCTTTTAGAATAGATATGGGTAAATTTAGGGTAAGCCCGATTTTTGTAATCTCAGCGAATCCTTGTGCTAAATTTTTCTCGGTTGAATTAGACATCTCTGCAGATTTTAACCATTTTTCTATAACGTCATTTTGAGAATATCTATGTAGATGAATGGTGTCTTTAGGGTTTTGATTTTTCTCTTTTTCAAGTTTAACCTGTTCCTTTACTTTACTCGGATTGTTTGATGTTAATACGTATCCGCATTTAAGACAAATAACTTGATTTGAATACGATTTCAACTCTTTGCTACCACAAGAAGCACATTTCTCTCTATTTGCTCTGTTACTAACTTGATCAAGCATGTGGAGCTCCGACCTCCATTTTATCTAGGAATTCAATATAGCTCGTGTAAATTTTTTCAACCATTTGCTGTTTTCTATTTTTTGGCACCTCTTTTCTTTTAGAGCCTTTCTTTTGAAACCGTAAACGAATTTTTCTAGCCTCAGAAAATAACTTGTCCCGTATTATTCTATACTCATCTACATAGTCTTGGAACCCAGCTACACTGTAATTACCTATGTAAAGTTCATTGGTGAGAATATCCCTCACTGCTCTAGCATTCCACCTGTTTTGTTTTTTAGTTAAAATATTCTGCTGGTTTAACTCAAATGCTACCTGAGGCATCGACCTTTTCTCAATATATAGCTCAAAAATGTAGATTACGAGGTTCTTTTCTTTTGGGTTAATCAATAGTTTCCCATCTTTATCCCTATCATATCCTAGTGGTGGATGCGGGTTAGCCCATTTATGCTGTTTTGCAAGTGCATGAAGACCCATCCTGGCTCTCTGCCCAATAAGTTCTCTTTCAAACTCAGCAACAGACGCTAAGCTTCTAAAATTAAACCTACCCACTGGAGTCGTTGTATCAATATACTCTGTAACACTACACAGATTAACATCCCATTCTCCAAGTTCTCTCTCAGTATTAACAAGGTCAACCAGAGACCTACAGAAACGGTCAAGCTTCCAGCAAACAATAATATCAAAGTATCCAGACTCTGCTTTATGTAACATCTGCTGGAATTTTGGGCGATCAATGTTACCTCCGCTCTCACATTCATCGATAAACACATGGTTCGCTACCCATCCCCTATTTTCACAGAAATTAAAACACTGGTCTATTTGTTCCTGGATGCTGTAATTGTATTTCTGGTTAGGAGAAGAGGTTCTAGCATATATCGCAGCGTATTTAGGCAACTCTATCCCCCAATCTCCTTGGCGATCTCAGTTGATGTATGGTCCAGGTAATCTGTAGAAGTGACTTCATCCTGTATTCTTGCTTGGAGTTCAGTTAAACAGGTCTGGAGTATGTATTCTGCTTCGTTTGCATCGTCTTCAACCTTTTTCGCCTTGGAGATTATTGTATTCACATGTTTTCTAATAGATTCAAGGGTGGATGTAGTTGTGAATGCGTTTGTGATGGCTTCCTGGATCTTGGCGTTCTTCAAAGCGTATTGGAGATTAATTCTTCTACGTCCAAGTGAATAATCAGAAATTATGACTGCTCTTATAGCGCCATAAGCAAGTTTACACTGTTTTCGTTGAGTAACGAAAATAGTTCCATCTGGATAAGTCTCGGAGAGGTACATGTTCTCTCCAGATGGCATTGTCTCAACTGCGAGTATCCCATATCTACTATTCCGATCATTCATATGTCTACGTAGCTGCTCTAAATAGGAACGTCTCCAACGGCTATTTTTCTTTGATTCAACAAGCACATCACATTGAGTTGAGACTCCATTTATCAAAGGGGTGAGGACTATGTCTGTTTCGCCTGTTTTACCCAGATGTTCGATATGATCTTTTGGGAAGTAATTTGATAGTTCTTCAAATAACTCTATTTCCCCTTCTCGTCCTTTTAGATTTGGTACCTGTTCTTTCTTCAAGAGCTCCTGTATTTTTAGAAGAATCTCTGGTATCACCTGTGATAGATTCTCAAATTTTTCTGGGTTTGGTATTGTTTCCTCAATTTTCCTCTTAATTATTTTTGATAACTCGTTTTCAAGTTTAGCGAACTCCGAAGAAGTAGTCTTTCTTATGGTGTTAACTCCTCGTGCTATTATAGCTGAGGTAGGAGCATTACTATTTAGAATGTCAATGTTTGATCTTGAGACACTGAGATACTCATTAAGAATACCTTTATCCTTCAAGCTATTTAGGAACCTGATATTATCTTCATTAATATTGATGTCCTCAGTTTGTTGATCACAAATAGGGCAAATTGAGTGGGTCACCTTGGTGCCCTCCCGTAATAGGAAATGAGAAGAGGACATTTGAAACACTTAGATTTTAATCTGAAGTATTTTCCATAATGCAAACAATGGAAGACATGCTTCCATTCATTTGAATCTATTTTCTTCTCCTCAATTGATTTGCTTCTTTCCAGGTCTAACTGACTGATGATTACAGGTTTGAAAACCTGTTTCTCTATTTGGAAATCTTTATTTTCTATTCTTGTATCTTTCATTTTGTTCACATCCAGTGAATACTCCAATGGGAGTGGAATCCTGCAAGATTCTCCCCTTGGAGTCCTTCTGTGTATTCCTTACACGTAGGGCAATATGTGTATATTTTTATATAAGGTTATTGGTAAGGTATCTGTATAGGGCAATTCATAGTGAAGTGATAATAATGAGCAGTATGGAATCAAAAGTATTTCAAGTTAGATCTAATTCAAAGTCCTTGAGAGGAACAATACCGCAGAGTGTAGTTGATAGTCTCAAACTTGTGCATGGTGATACAATAAAATGGTCAATAGAAATTCAGGGGAATAAAATTATCGCTACAATCGAAAAGGTTATGTAACGTTTTTTTGAATCTGGTAGTTCTATTAATAATATGACACGTTTTCTAGTATTGTTGGATATGTTGCCGTGCCATCAAAAACTTGATCTAAAAAAGTTTGTTGATTGTACGAAAATCTAATGACCCAAAGAAACCGTGGAAGTGTTTTAGTTAAAACATCCTCTTTATTGTATATTTGTTTATTAAATAATTCATTTTTATAACTTTGAATTGTGTATAATAGAAGTTCTATATCTAATAGTGTATCATCTAAATTTGCATCTTCTTGAAATTGTTCATTAGCTGATCTAATGGTTTCTATATATTCGCTGAATATTTTATTAAACTCAAGACGCATTTTGTGATATATGGGTACAATGATATAATCCACTCGTAAATTATTATAACCCATTACTCTTATCCATTCATTATCCCAATACCGTAGGTTATTTGCAGGCATTATTGGTAGTACTTTATTATATGGTCCTATTTGGTCATCATGAATATATAATTCAATAATGTTTCTCGCTACATCTGTCTTGTATCCAGTATTAACTGTCGCATGTAATGCAGAATTTCTTTGCATTATTAACTCTAAAATATATATCAATGGGATGCCTGCATTCGAATATGCTTTAACAGCGGTTTTTAATGCAAAATCATTATTCTGTCGGGTTATGTTAATAACTTCAGCATCTAAACTTAATGAACGTAAACAAATTATCATTTGTTCAATTGTCAATCCATTTTGAGGAAAAATACGGTTTCTACTAGGGTATGTGGATGACATCTCAGTTATTTCTACAGGTGATACTTTTCTAACATCATATAATCTTGACACTGTATTCAAAGCAGTCCATAGAGCAACGGTTGCGCATGCACTTACGCCTCGGTCTTGTGCTTGATATGGAACAGATTTGACAGTTAATTGTATACCATATAGTGTAGCTTTTTGCTCACTGGATAAATAATGACGTTCCATATTTCCGTCTATTTTTGGATATGTTTTAAGACACGTTCTCCCAATTAACGGGTCTCCATTGAAATCCAATATTGGTTTAACGACAACAAATCCAAGATAATGCTTTTTTAAAACATCTTCAAGAGTATCATTTTCGCCTTTTAACATCTCAATAAAATCTTTATTACTAAAACTTTTTGAGAAAAAGTGAATTCTATGAGTATATTTAGAAATTATTTTATGGGCTCTGGAATAATATCTTTGAAAATCAATGGTGTAATCTTTATCAATGTACTCATTTTCAACAACACATCGTTTTGCATTTAATGCAATTAAATAATCAGAAATATACCGACCTTGCCTGGAATTCCCAAGAAACGACTTAAATTTTCTATTTGAATAAACATATTTTTTTGGCAAGTTTATACAAAACTAAATAGTACAAGTTTTCCTTAAATCGCTTTCTCTTAACTTGCTCAATTCGGCTGATAGCTCTTCTTTTCGCTTTTGAGCTTCTTGGTTTTCACGCATATTCTCAGTTGCCCGCAGAATTTTTTGTCTCAGAAGCGTGTGATATTCCATTCTTTTTGCCTCATTAAGGGACATTTTATATCTCTCAGACCAATATAAAACTTCCGAAAATTTAAAGCTTTTTAATTAAAAACAAAAACAAGTTTTGATATAAAATTTTGATCAAAGTTTAATTATTTTTTTGATCATGTTTTTAACCAAAATAAAAACTTTTTTTATTAAAAAACCTTTATTAATTTAAAAATAACAATAGACAAAGAGATTATGTCAGATATAGATTTAAATCAACTTAAAAAAATAATCCTAAATATTTGTGATAATTTTATTTTAATTGATAAACCTTTTTTTACTATAATGGAATTGAAAAAAGAAGTTGAAAAAGAAATACCTGATATTAAGAAAAATAGTATTGTAGAAGTGATAGGTATATTAAAAAATGAAAATAAAATCAATTCTTTTTGGTTTGTGAAAAATAGAGAGTTATTGTTTTCTCAGGTTATGTTGAATGAATATAAACACAAACATCAATTAGACCTCAATGTATAAGACCCGAACCAATTAAGGGCTGAATCCCTCCAGACCCGCCACGAAATCATCTTCTCCAAGGTCTCGGTATCAGATAGGGTGTCTTTTTCCGGTATTCTCTGTAACTATCTCCGAATCGTGCTTCCAGAGCTGGTTCTTCTCGTGTCTTTAGCCAGATGGTCCAGAGGGCTATGAAAACAGTTGGTATTACAAACGCAATCGACGGTGATCTCAACAAGAGTCCTACTGCTATGAGGCAGAGGAGGTATCCAAAAAGTATGGGGTTTCTCGTCTGGGCGTAGATTCCTGTTGTGATTAGTTTTGTTGACTGGTCTTCTGGGAATATGTCTCCGAGGGGTATGCCTTTTCCTTTTGCTAATAGTATCCTGATGGATTCAACGACATAGTATCCCCCCACGAGAATCAAGACGCCTGAAACCGGGGTTGTTAATACGCCTAAATCCGTTTGAGATAGTCCTAGAAACATATCTAGGTGTCTCCCAAAGAAAACCGATATAATTGGTACCAGTAGGAAGAATATGATGCTTGAAGGTATTATCAATAATATCTTCCTGATTGAGTCCATAACTTGTTTCCGATGCCGTGAGGTAAGTAGCTTTCTTTAATCCAGCATACCAGGTTTTAGATACTTGGCTTATGCCATAATACAGGTACCCTATGGTGGTCAATATGGAAGACGATGTGGTTTGGGTTGATTTCGATTTCATGGAGCAGTTCATGATCGATGTATTCATTGAGTTAGGCGTCCCACGAGAGGACGCAGAGATATGCGCAGATGTTTTGATAACCAGCGATAAACGGGGGATCGACAGCCACGGAATCAACCGGCTCAAACCCATGTACTATGACAGGATCAAATCAGGAACCCAGTTCCCAGACACAAAATACGAGATAGTACGCGAGACACCAACCACCGCCGTTATTGATGGACACAGGGGGATGGGACACGCTACAGCTAAACACGCCATGGAATTAGCTATCCAGAAGGCAAAGAAACATGGTCTCGGGATGACGGTTGTCCGCAACAGTACCCATTATGGTATTGCCGGATATTACGCTTTGATGGCTGTTGAGGCGGGAATGATCGGTATCACAGGCACCAACGCCCGTCCATCAGTCTCACCCACCTATGGAGTAGAACCCATGCTAGGCACAAACCCCCTTACAATCGGAATGCCCAGCGACGAGGCTTTCCCCTTCGTGATAGACCCAGCCACGAGCATCATCCAGAGGGGAAAGGTTGAGGTCTATGCGAGAACAGGGGAGACCCTTCCACCGGGTCTCGTAATAGACCAAAACGGAGACTATTTGACTGATCCTGCTTCGATTCTGGCTAAGCTGCTTGAAAAAGAAGCCTCATGTTTGCCTTTAGGCGGCAAGGCTGAGACTGGGGGCTACAAGGGTTACGGTTACAGCACCGTTGTGGAGATATTATCCTCTGCGTTACAGGGTGGCGCGTTCCTTCAATCAATTATTGGTGTAAATGTGGGGCACTTTTTCTTAGCCATAGACATTGAGGCATTCACAGACCTAGACTCATTCAAAAAGACCACCGGAGATATTCTCAGAGCACTGAGAAGCTCCAAGCGTATGCCCGGTGAGCCAAGAATATACACTGCTGGTGAGAAAGAGCATCTTGTGTGGCTTGAAAGAAAAGACAAGGGTGTGCCTCTAAACAAGAGTCTCCAAGCCGAGGTGCTTCAGATGAGGGATGAACTCGGGCTTAAGACTCGTTTCCCCTTCGAGTAGCCTACGGTGTATCAGTTTGAAATAAGAGAAGCCCACCAGAATACACATGGTTTTGAGAATCGGGCACAGAGGCGCCGCAGGGCACGCACCGGAAAACACACTAGCATCTTTTAGAAAAGCCATTGAGCTTGGCTTAGATATGACCGAGCTTGATGTACATGTATGTGCATCAGGTGAACTTGTTGTTATTCATGATGAGAACGTTGATAGAACCACAAATAGTAAGGGCTGGGTATCGAAGCTAAGCTTAACAGAGTTAAAACGCTTGGACGCTGGAGCCGGAGAAACTGTTCCAACCCTTGCTGAGGTCTTGGATCTTCTCAAGGATCGTATCATGTTGAATATTGAACTCAAAGGTCTCGGTACAGCTGAACCGGTCTATAAACTAATCAAGGAAACAGGTTGGCAGAACACCAACCTAACAATCAGCTCCTTCAACTGGGAAAGCCTAACAGAGTACAAACAACTCGACCCAGATGCAAGAATAGGCGTATTAACTTTCAGAAACCATCAAGAGGCACTGGAATACGCTGAAGCTAACAAGGCATATAGCATAAACCCGTATCATATGTTGTTAAAGAAAAAACTTGTAGAACAGGCACACAACAAAGGCTTCAAGGTCTTCCCATGGACACCAAACACGGTAAAAGATATTCAAAACGAGATAAAAAAAGGCGTAGACGGGGTAATCAGCGACTACCCTGACAGGATACTACATCAAGAGTAGATACTTTCCAAATTCTTCAAGATCATCAAACATTAGTGTGAAGGCGCCACTGAACATAATGTCTTTTTCAAATCGTTTCTCAAACGCCTCAATATACTCTTTTTCGACATCAATGTATCCAATGATAGTTTTACCTGCCTCAGCAGCTATACCCACCTCGACAGCGAAATCAACACCATAATGACCATCTTTGGTGAAGTAGGCGATGAAAACATCACAGTTTCTAATCAAGACAAGGTTGTTGAGGAAAATCTCATCCGGTGGTGCGTTCTGGTACGTGTCCTTTGCGGCATAATACACCATATGCCCATGTTTTTCGAGGAAACGCGCTATCTTCTCGGTCTCCTCATGGTACATGTTGCGCGCACAGATGTATATCCTCATACCCGATGAAAATATGGTTTCTATGTTATATGTTTAGGGAAAAAGGGTTTAGCCGAGAATTCCTCGGAGTATCTCAAGTATCTGGTCAATGAAGGATTGGATCACATCTCCTATTCCTCCTCCACCCGTTTCTTCCTCTGGTTCCTCCTCTCCATCAGTCTCAGAACCTGTTGTTGAACCGGTATCTCCTGTACTCCCTGTGCCCGCTGTTGTTCCATCTCCCTCGCTACCTTCAGTACCCTCATCTGTCCCCACTTCTGGCTCAGAGCCATCATCTGTAACCGTTACCTCAAGAGTAGCGATTCCTATTCTATCTCTGTCACCGGTAAAATCTGGGTTACTAAGGTCATCGGATACCTCAACATAGACAGTATGTGGTCCCGCAGACTCCCATTCTTCATCAGCGACAGTCCATGTCCACAAACTGTTTGACTCCCATTGTTCAGCCAATCTTTCATCAAAGGTCTCTCCCTCTGCAAGGAAAGCATCGTTATCAAGGGCGAAGCGATAAAACAAGGCATCAGGTACATCATCGAGTTCATCCTCGTCTAACTCCATGAGAAATATTTCCGTTGGTTCTACGGACAACTCGAAATAGTATCCTTCCTCGCTTGGAGGAATCTCGCTTACATCCACATCTAGCTTGTATACGCTTTGACCCGGCGGTGCAATGTTTTGGACCTCATCTCCATAAAGAGTAACCACAGGGGCATCATCAATCTCAGGAATAGTCAACGTAAACTCAGGTAAGAACGCATAGTCGCATTCGTTGGTTAACCAGACATATAGTGGAACCGGTTCTTCTGGGTCCTCTATCAAACGCTCAACAAAGACACTCACCAAATCTGAGGCACCTATATCGGTTGATGTTCTCTCTCTTACCTCGACAATAACATCATGGTAGCCTTCATCGCCAAAGGTGGGGGTCACTCCCAAGGAACTGAGGTTTCTGGGGCTGTTTCTAGATCATCGATAAAGCTATAATAGAGGGAATCATCGTAACCGCTTTCTTCACAGAACTTTTCCATATCTGGATCAAGGGTGGTTTGAACTCCATCAAAGAACCAATTGAAACAATAACCATATCCGAGGGCATCATCAGGCCAGTAACCAGCATCCTCTAGATAAATGCCTACATCGTAGTATCCAATACAATCTGGCATCGTCTCTATGGCGACAAAAGCTGGTTCCTCAGCTAATGTGAACTGATACCAGTCATCATCTGGCTCTGATCCCACTTCACTGAAAACATAGTTGTCATGCCAGAACCCAGGCAATCCATCAGGGTAGTTATCGTCTGTTACCTCTACCTCGATACAATACATCTGTAGGTCAACATCGTATTCACATGTTCCTGGGGGCATGTCCTCCGGTAATTGACATTGATACATGTATGGATGCGAACCGGGCTCGCATTCATCCTCATAGTAACATCTTGGTTCAGGCTCGAATGTATAATCGTCTTCACAGCTAAAGTTGACATGGACCTCTGGGATGAAGACGGTACTTCCCGTGTTGTTGACCCAGACTATTATCATGAATGTTGAGCCCGGATAATAGGTGTCACTGGGTTGTGTAATCCCTGATATATCAGCTACATATTCAATCTCAGGTAGTTCTCTGAGCCCAGTACTCCCCAAATACATCCTAAAAGCATCATTCACCTCAGAGTGAGTCGTCTCATATTCCCCATTGGCATAAGCAAGCTCACAATCCAGAATAATATCATAATAACCGGGTATCCAAGTCGCATTCTCCAAAATAATCGCAGTAGGCCAGTTAACAGGAACCTTAACCGCCTCACCTGGATGAACCACGCCCTCCACATCAAAGTCATCACATGGGAATACTCTGTCCCATGGGTCTCTGATGGTTATGGTGCCTGTGGACCTTACCACATCAACGTCTCCCATGTTAGTTGTGGTTACAATCAACTGTACTGTTTCTCCAAACTTCCATTCGGAGACTGCTCCTACTGTTCCAACGGTGAAGAAACATGCAATTAACACAATTAAGCCTAGTTTTGCGCAACTTTTCATACTTTGATCCCCTAAAACAATGAAAAATGTTTACAAGTGCTTATAGAATTATCTATAACGGATACTCAAAGAACCTGCTTAGGACTTTTATCTTAGGGCGTCAATGGGTTCAGAGTAGGGAACAATTATGGTATTACCAGTCAAAGTATTCGAGGTCAGGGGACTTGAGGGAAACCCCCTTGACAGATTAACAGGATGGCGAGAAACAGAGCAAGTAGAAGGCGAGGACGATCTCCAACTCGTCACAGAGATCATAGAGACCAAAGACGAAGAAGGCACAGTCTCAGGTATATTCACAAAGGACTTTTACCGAGAACACACATACAGACGCAGAATAGTATCAACGCCACAGACCGAGGAAGCACCCTTCTGGATACTCCAACACAACGACCGTCACTTCTTGGTAGTTATGGCGCCCAGCGTAGCACGTGGCGTAAAGAAGTTACTAAGCAACCATGTGGCTGTCGCTCTCGGAGGCATACTGAACGCCGATGTACGTGAGGCAAAGATTACACACGAAGTACTACAACGACTCCACGAGTCCAACCCACAGGCAACCAACCTCATCTGGTTTGACAACGTAGACTTGCCCGGAGTGGATAAGCTGTGTTTGAGTGGTCAGGGTTTAGCTGATACTGGCATGTACAAGGAGTATATCGACCATGGGATGATCTGGTACGTTGTGTTCACGAGCCAGCCGAAGGGATACACCGTGGGAATGACAAGAAGCGTCGTAATCACCAACTTCAGCAAGACCACTGAGGAAGAGTTCATCGAGTTCGTCAGAGACGATATACTGAAGCTCATCGAAGCCTAGGAGCCCGTATAGGGTTCTCCATCGATGAAGACCCTTCCATTACCATAAACGTTGATTTTTCCCCTTACATTCGTGTTCTCAAGATAGATGGTGCTGTTGTCTCTAGCAGAAACATCACCCTCGATGAGGCTATCTATGAATCTGTAGGTCACGTTTTCCTTGGCTACAGCGATATACGCCTTGCTATCACGCACTATTACCGTACTATTGTTGCTGTTCCACTGAACATCAGCAAGATCAGCGTCAGAAACATCCACAGTGACACCATTGAACGCCTGCGGATACCAACTCCAAACCTTAGTATCGATAAGCCTCAAATGATTTGTATCATCTGTCTCTTATACACATCTGACGCTGCCGA
>CALGBN010000329.1 GCA_937877765.1 Candidatus Bathyarchaeota archaeon
TCAAGCAGAAGACGGCATACGAGATGTAGAGAGGTCTCGTGGGCTCGGAGATGTGTATAAGAGACAGGTATAGGTTTTTGTAATGTCGCATTCAAGAACTGTGACCCCGTCATCGATGCTCACTGAACTCATTGACCTTTACAAATACCAGTTATCAAAATGTAACTTAAAATCCAGTGAACTGTGTTTAGCGATAACCGATACAGCATTGATAATTGTTCGCAGCGGTCTGTCAACCTGTTGCATAACTCGATAAAGGCTTCTTTTCCCTCGATTCTCTGTATGGTATCTTGGAAGACAATATCATTATGATAGTAAGGAAATATGTGTGACCAGTCTGGTTTTCCCACCTTGTTGTAGGTCTTGCTCCAGAGTTCCTTTATTCGTTCAGCTGTCAACGGCTCCGTGATAGCTAAACTCGTTTCATCTAGCATTCATTCCACCCTCCGAAAAATTGAACTCAGTAAACTGGCCCAAAGCAGATAGTATTTTGGGAATAGTAATATTTAAGAAATCACGGATAAAATGAGCAAATCATAGTAATTCAGGGATAAAAAGGAATAAAACCCCGTTTAACACCGGCTTTTAAATAAATAATCAGAGAAGATTAGGTGATCTTTGCACCATTCTCAATGGGCTTATCCGTTGTTAGCAATACACACTTGTCATCTATCTCAGCAGCTAACAACATACCATAGCTCATCTCTCCGAATATCTTGGCTGGTTTAAGGTTGACAATAACTGGGATAACCTTACCAACCAGTTCCTCAGCGCTGTAATAGTCTACCAAGCTACTGAGAATCTGGCGCAACTCATCTTCTCCACAGTCTACCTTGAGCCTGTATAGCTTGTCCGAGCCTTCTACTTTCTCGCAAATCTTTATGGTGCCTATTCTAATGTCTAGTTTCTTGAAGTCCTTGTATGATGCTTCTTCCGGCAACTCTAATCACCCCAAAAAAGCAACACTTGCTTAAAACCTATACCCAAGCCCAGAACATATATCCAGTCCTATCTAACAAATACACTATGAAATACAAGGTACATAGATTTGAGATCAGGATGTCACGAGACCAACAAGCTCTCGAAGATTTTCTAAACCAACTTCCCGGAGAAGTAATATCAATAATCCCTAACGTACAGTCCCACATCACCATACTAGGGATGGGTGCCAGAGTCAGCTTTCTCTACATAGTAGAGAAAACAGCTACTGGGTGAGGTATTCGTAGGCGATCCTTGCATACATCTCTGAGACAGGTGGAAGCCATTCAAGCTTTACATGCTCGTTTGGTTGGTGTGCGCCTCCGCGTTGGGGCCCTATGTGGATGCAGGGTATTCCTTGTTCGCCTTGGAATATGTTGGCGTTTGTGATGCCGTATGCGTACTCGTAGAGGGGTTCCTTACCCATAACAGTCTGATACACTTTATCTAGAGTCTGCATCAAGGGCTCAGTCTTCTCGCAGATATAAGGCTCGTATTTGGGTGGTTTGACACCTACATCCACCTTGGACTTTAGTTCAAGGCTATCCACAAGCTTATCCATATCATCTAAAGCGTACTGGATTGACTCTCCCGGGACTAGAAGCCGGTTTACCTCGAAACGGGCGTTCTCAGGAATCACGATACTATATTTCTCATAGCCACCCTCGGTTTTCAGTGTGCAAATAGTGCCTTTTCCGAAGTTCGGATGTTTTATCAGATTCAGCTTATTGAGATTAGCGATTATCTTCGCTGCGTCCTCAACAGCGTTCACGCCAAGATGTGGTCTGAACCCATGGGCTGCTTTACCCTTCACCTTCACATTGTAGAGTATCTTACCTGTGAGTCCAAGGGGTACGGGTTTAGTCTCGTCGCCACAGTAACTGTATGTGAGTACTACTCCATCTAGGCTTCTCCACTTAGGTACCTCCATCATCGCCCAAGCACCGATATCAGTGGCTTCTTGATCTACTACTCCGCTGAAGCTCAACTCACCGTTTAGCTCAACACCTGAATCAGCTACCGCTTTAATCATGTTGAGACTGCAAGCGATACCTGTTTTCATATCGCAGGCGCCGCGTCCATAGAGCTTACTGTCCTTGATGACTGCCTTGAATGGGTCTGTATCCCAGTCATCACCAGCTGGGACAGTATCAGTGTGAGCATTATAGTTTAGGCGTTTCCCGGGTTTTCCCCAATCCATAGTGCCATAGATATTTGGTCTTCCATCTGCTACATATTGTAGCTCGGTTTTCATCCCATAGCTCTCAAGTTTTTCCTTTATGTAATGGGCTAGAGCTTCCTCATCACCTGTAATGCTGGGGATGGCGATCATCTCTTCACTGAGTCTAATAGTATATGAATCATCGAGATGCTTCAGAATATTATCAATCATGAACTAGATGGTGCGTGTTAAGTATTTGAATCCTTATCGCACCCAAAGAAAATGCTAAGAAAGGAAACGAGCAGCAAGCTCAGTGTAAACCTTGGTAACTGGAGGGATACTGTCAAGCTTGGTGTATTCGTTTTTCTGGTGTGTACCGCCAGCGTATGGACCAAGATGCATACAAGGTATACCACCCTCCCCAGTGAAGGTATTCGCATCAGTTATACTGCTACTGTACTCGTATTCACATTTTCTAGCCATTACGTCCCTGTATGTCTCATCGAAGAGCTTCACGAATGGAGTCTCTTTATCCAAGACGTATGACGCGTAGAGCGGCGGCTTGGTTTTTACCTCTACCTTTGCCTCAAGATTCAGTGATTCCACTAGGTTCTCCATATCCTTAATGACACCCTCAACGGTCTCACCAGGTACTGTTAGGCGGTTTACCTCGAATCTACACTCAGCGGGCACAACAACGCTATAGACCTTGTATCCTCCCTCGATCTTCAGTGTACTATAGTTGCCTTGGAAGCCTTCTTTCTCGGCTATCTTGAGTTTTGGTAGGTTTGCTAGGATTATTCCTGCTTGTTCTACTGCGTTGATGCCTGCTTGTGGATGGAACCCGTGAGCTGCTTTACCATAAACATAGATATCGTAGAGTACTTTGCCTGTGATGCCCAGTGGTGTGGGGTTTTCTTTCATGCCCGTGCTTGGCTCTCCGAGCACAATTGCGTCCACCTTACCCCAATCAGTCTTGAGCATCGCCTTGGCTCCCTCACCATAAGCTTCCTCATCAATAACACCCGCAAAACTCAACTCACCTTTGAACTCGTGACTGCTATCAACAAATGCCTTCAACATGCTCAAAGCGCAGGCTAGTCCAGCCTTCATATCATTGGCGCCTAACCCGTAGATGTTACCGTCTTTCTTCACTGGCTTGAATGGATCGGTCTCCCAACCTGGCACGACTGGAACCGTGTCCATGTGACCTCCAAAGTTGAGCCTCTTACCCGGTTTTGTTCCCTCTAGCTTTCCATAGATGTTTGGCCGGTTCGGCTCTACCATGTGTAGCTCTGTTTTTAACCCTAAACTTTCTAGCTCATCTTGCAGGTAGTGGGCTAGTTCTTTTTCCTGTTTCACGACGCTGGGGATGGCGATCATCTCTTCCAGCTTTTTGACTGTGTAATCGTGGTCTATTTTTTTGAGCAAATCGTCGTGCATGGTGGCATAAGGTTGGCTGGATATGTATATTTGTTGCTAAACGGTTTTCAGTTGAGCATTATACATATCTACGATCTCTGATACCTGTGTGGCTTCATCAGCGCTTTTATCGTCTCGCCAACGAGTAAACCTTGGGAATCGAATAGCAAGCCCTGATCCTTTGCGTAGTTCATTGAAAGCCGCCTTATGGTTGGGGCTTAAAGTGATCTCATCTCCCAGTACCTCGATAACCACCACTGGTTCAAACCAGACATCAGGCTCCATCAAGCTATCCACGTTACTGGGCTTATGATCCATCTTATACTCATCAAGTCGGTCAGGCATCTCCTCAAGATTCTCATCAGTGAAACCACTGCCAACCTTACAGACGCTCCTATACATGTCCTTTTCTGGATCATATGCAGCTACAAGTAATGCACCATAGCTGCCTGCTCGTCTACCTCTACCATACAAGGCTCCTATTACAGCTAGGTCAACGTGGTCCTGCATCTTACTCTGATAGCTCCGTTTGAGTTTGACCCAGAGCCAACTACGAGCACCAGCACGATAGATCGAGTCATCAGATGTAGACTTGACTACCAAGCCCTCTGTGCCTTCGCTGATGGCTAACTGGAAGAACCGGTCTAGCTCATCAGGGTCATTGGTTTCTAGTCGTTCTACTAGTTTGAAGTCGTCGGTCTGGTCGGTTATTGCTTCTAGGCGGTGGACGCGTTGAGGATAGGGCGTGAGGGTGAGGTCTTCACCGTCAAATAAGCAGTCAAACAGGTATACCCGTACTGGTATCTGTTTCATCATCTCCTCGATACCATGTTTGCGTCGTCTCTGCATCAATGTCTGGAAGGTGAGATCATCACCAGTATCAGGATCATAAGCAACAGCCTCACCCTCAATGATAGCCTGCTCTGCCTTTACCTGTTTTAGCGTCATCTCCACCGCATCAGGATACATGTAAGTGATGTTTTCGAGACGCCTACTGAAAATCTGAACCTTATCTCCATTCTTGTGAATCTGGAATCGTTCACCATCAAGCTTGAACTCAGCCGAACAATGCCCCTCAAGCTTCTCGATTACCTCTTCAGCGGTACTAAGTCTCTGCGCAGCCATTACTCTGATTGGATACCCTACTCTGACGTGGAAATTCTCGACACTCTCCAAACCATCCTCCATTAATGTGACTGCTACTGTACCTAGGTCGCTGCTCAGGTTGTAGGCCCTTTCAAGGATTGGTCTATTCTTCTTTGAGTCAGTGTACGCCTGCGCCAAAGCATCCAGTATAGTCATATCGCCTATACCGAGTCTAAGCTTCCCCTCTACCATGCGGCTTAGATATCGAGCACCCAGAGGAGACGCATCAGCCAGAAGGCTTCCCAAGCCATCCATCTTCTGTTTAGAGCTTCCCGTGCCTTCACGGTGGGCTATCGAATCTAATCCCTGATAGATGTCAGATACTGTGAGGTCTTTTTTGAAGAATCCTTTCTGCTTCTTTTTACGCATTGCATCCTCAGCAGCCAAACCAATGTCACCCATCTCCTGAACCATGCCCTCTACGGTTGCCTTTTTCAAGCCGGTTACCCGGGTGAGGGTCTCGATGACCATCTTCTCAGCCATGCCGATCTCGGGTTCTCCTTTCCAGTCGGGGTGTATCTTGCCTTGTGTTAGGTAGATGATTTTATCGATTTCCTCGCTGGTGGCTTGTTTGAATAGCTCTGTGAGGATGTCTGTCATCTCGATGCGTCCACTGGTGGCTTCGAGTTGTTGATATGTGTCTACAAGGGTATCGAATAGCATAATATGGAAAATACGATTATCGGATTCTTAAAACCTTACTAGACCATGTAGCTCTGGGCTTCTCGTTCCTTCATGCACTTGTACTCCTCAAGCGCCTCAATTAAACAATAATCACCCATCTTATCGGTAAACAAACCAAACACATAATCCGACCCCTTACTAACCTCAATACAGGTTAGCAGATTTGGTGGGAAGTAGTCGTTGCTTAGTCTGCTCCATATCTGGTCGAGTTGAGGTGCCTGCATATGTCTTAGTACAACATAGCTTCTGTAATGGGTCACCATATCCACGTACTGGATAGCCCACAGACTCGCAAGGTCCTCATAGTCTTTGATAACGCCGTTACCGCCTTCCTCTTGGATTATCTGTAGGCTCCGTTCAAGCTTATCGGGGTGCTCCCGTAGAATATGACGCACTGTTGTGATGAGCAGTTGGTCTCCACCCACGTGATCATCAGCGTGAATAATCTCATGTACCGCGCTATATGTTGTCATCGTGTCAGCGAAATCAGGCATATCCATGGGGTGGTCGCTACTCGGTAGTCTTTTGTCAAGGAATATGCTGGCTGGAGGCTGGAAGCTCCCAAAGTCCATGCTGTAGTTTTTTCCTTTTGGGTTGTTAATGTACATGGCTTTGAAGTTGCCCTGTTTGAGACGTTTAATTGTTGAAGGTAAGTTGGGCATAATAGGTAGGTTGAGGCTTCTCTGGGTTCTGCTGATGATGTTAAGTGAGTCTCTTACGAGTCCCCGTACATCGTTATCAGTTAACTCCTTTCTCAGCGTCAACCCATATCTAATGTTCTTCGCTTACATGAAATAAAAATCCCATGGTTTTCTGATCAATAATTAGAATAAAAATAATACATAGTAGCTAAACGGTGAAAATTATTCAAACAACTTGTCGAGACTCACAGCCATGGATTTCTTCTCCGTTTCCCGGATGAAGGGCAGCAGTATACTTCTTCTAGCCTCCTCCAATAATCGTTGATACTTCTTCTCATCATACTGCTTTTGATAACCCGCGGGACTAACCCGTCGGAACGGGTTACTGTGCTCAGAGTCAACAAACACATAACTGATAACACTACCACGGTCAATGGTTTTCCCGTTGATGTCCAAAGCCTCCGCTGCAGCAACATGAGGAAGCCGCGCCTTGTACTTCTCTGGGCGACGCCTGAGTATCGTCTTGGCTTCAAGCTCCTCTACGGGTACCATGCCTTGCTTGAGTTTACGGGAGGCGATGGATAGAAGAGCATCTACGTCATCGATTCCTTTGTTGAGCACTTCTTCTTTTGATGGCTGGCTGAGTAATGCGTTTATGGCTTGGCGTTGGAAATCCGAGACAAATTTTGGTGTGTTGCGACGTCGTAGCTCGATTCCCCTGCAGACTAGTTTTTCATCGTAGCGTATCCCATAGTAGCGGTTGATGGCTCCAAAGTCTTCACCTGATTTCTGAGGAAGCAAAACAAGGTACCTGAAATGATTCTCAACAGTGATGGGCAGCTCCAGTTGGGCTTTGATCTTCTCTGCAAGGTCGTTGAAGTCTTCTCTTGAGGCTCCCGGTTTATGGAGGAAGAGACTGTCACTGTTCCCGTAGAGAGTCTGATAGCCTTCAGCTCGGGCGATGTTCATTGCCTCCACAAGGTTTTCACGAGCAGCCTTATTGATCTCCATGAAAGTGTCCATGTTGCCAAACTTGTTCGCCCAGCAGCCACTGTACCCATAGGTGCAGAAAAGAATCTCCTTGAGGGCTTGTTGCCTTGTTTCGCACCAGAACCACATCTTTGGATCGTCTTCAAGTTCTTTTCGGAGGTGTTTGAAGTGGAGTCGGCGTCGTAGAGTGTCTCTTGTAAAGTCTATCAGG
>CALGBN010000330.1 GCA_937877765.1 Candidatus Bathyarchaeota archaeon
TTTTTCAAGCAGAAGACGGCATACGAGATGTAGAGAGGTCTCGTGGGCTCGGAGATGTGTATAAGAGACAGTAAGACTCCCGCATATCCTCAACCAACTCCTCAGGCAGCCTACCCTTGTTAGTCGTATACCGTGCCTCAATATCCCCCTTATGACCCATGAAGAACTGACGATAAGCATGAGTCATACGACCATTATTCTCAGCAATCAACAACATAGTATCAAAATAAGCCCTAAGCACATATGGTCTCCAAGGATACTTAGGCCTCATAGCATCCCTAATCTCCTTGGTCAACGTCTTGGTTGTAACATGATTATTAGAACGACCATCCTCGTCGCTGTATCCAGTCGAACCATAACCAGACTTGTATGAGATCATAGGTGAGGCATGTGTTATTCGTTCTCCGTCTGCTATACGTTTCTCAAGATACGCCTTCACATTTCTGCATCCTTCTGGTCCAAGGAATGTGAAGTATCTGTGTTTGGCTTTGCTCAACTCAGAGCGTACTACAACCATTGTAGGAATCTTCTCAAACACCACTTGATTATCTGATACATTCAACTCAGGTAGATCGGCTATCCTTAACCCATCCACTCCAGTGTAATCCCCCAAAACTTGAGGTCTTAATCCGCTGAATGCCATGAAGCTTATGCTTGTTTTTCCCCGGGGCTTGGCGTATCCGATTATCTGTCTAAGCTCATCTTTGTCCGGGACTCTTTCGTCTTCTATGGTTGGTGTTCTGTCTGTGTTTCCTACGTTTATTCTTCGTACTAGTTCGATGTCGTTGAACTGTAGCCAGCTCTTGACAGCTTTTACGTAGTTTGCTATGTATCCTGGTGATCTGTTGAGGCTGTGTAGGTGGTTGACGTAGTCTAGTAGCTGGTTTTCTACTGACCGTCGGTCTTGTTTCGCGTTTTCTACGAGTTGTCTTGGTGTGAGTTTGTGGTGTCTTAGATATCTGTTAATTATTCTTGCTCGTTCTTGTGCTGTGGTTTGGCTTCCGCGAGCGAGGTTCTGATACCAGCGTTTGAATTCGGGGTAATCCTCTATGAACTGCTTCCAGCCTGACTTTCGAGGCATATTTAACGTTAAACAAGCGAATTATAAATCCTTTTGGGTTAAAGTTTTTGGCGAGCCCGGGGGGATTCGAACCCTCGACCCCAGCCTTAGGAGGGCTGTGCTCTATCCGTGCTGAGCTACGGGCTCGCGCGCCATCTTGTACGTGTCTTCTAATTTAAAAATACTCCCAAGAACCCACCCAAGACGCTTTCAACACATGAGAAATTCATGTGACGCACAATACAATTGACCCATCTAAGCATGCCTCTACTTGTGCCCCACGGTTAAACAAATTCATTGTCACAGGTCAATGTGACATTATTGGTATAAACGTGTCAAAACCCCTATAAGTGCAGAGTAACACCGCAGATAAATTGTGTTCTGCGTGAAACCCAAGCATAATATAGAAAATACATACTATATAGAATTGCCCAAGTGGAAGCGGGAAACGGCTCAAGAAGCGAAAAGCCGAAGAACGCAGAACAAAGAAGACGGGCTTCAAACGAACCACAGGCTTTGGCTTGAGGAAAACGGCGTCTTCGAGTAAGAACACTTGGGCACTTTGCATTTTGGTAAAAACGATCAACAAAACATTCTACTGTATTTAAAAAAAGTAGGGATAGTAACAGAACCAGCGACAGACAATTATGCACTTGAGATAGTGGCACCAACGTAATAGATACGGTCTATACCTATCAGCATCAAGCTTACGAATAACATCCTCAATAGGCTTAATCTCGTTGCTCTTATGAGCCTTCATCAAAGCCTCACCAAAATCCGGATGCTTATGCAGCTTGATAGTCACATCAATAAGTTCTTCAAGCTTGTACTCAGGCACATTGACCTCAAGATAACGATACCACGGCCAGTTGACCACAAAACAGATCCATCTACAAAGGATCACACATCGACATCTTAGCCTGAACTCACGGAGAATATTGTTGAACTCCTTGACATTGACCTCTCGGACTGCTTTCATGGCTCTTTCAAGTGCTTTTGGGTTTTTCTGTAGTATCTGGAGGTTATCAACAAAGTCGTCAAAATTGATAGCTTCGCTTTTTTCCATTGTTTGCACCTATGGAACCAGTCTAACAATGTCACAAAGAAGATACTGTAACCAGATACACCAAAACCGCGGATAACCAGCTTATAAAAAACAAATGCCTCAACTCAAATACCATAAACACACCCTATAACCCCATGAAGAAAATCCAACTAGAATTCCCAACCATCGACACCACACTAACAGCCACACTACTCGAAAAAGAAGAACCAGAACTAACAGAACTCCTCTGGAAAAACCTAGCCAAACCAGTAAAACTATTCTGCAGACACCCAGTGAGCACAGGTCAAGAGTTCAGCGCAGCAGCAAGACCACCACGCCACCCAGTAAAAACAGGAACAGCCCTAGGACGCAACAAACGCATGTTCTGTGAGATACCCCCCGGCAGCGTAAACTACAGCGTCCACGGAGGCTACGGGGGAATCAGCCTCTACTACGGACCATGCACAGAACCCATCACAGTAAGCGGAGCAGTAGTAGCAAAAATACAACCCGAAGACATGCCCAATCTCATCAAAGTAGGAGAAACAGTCTGGAACCACTACTATCTATTGCATACTCCCATCAAAATGACCGCAAGGAGGCACCCCTAATGCACTGGACACAAGTCAAGGACATGATCGAGGACGACCTAGACCGAATATGCTGGGAGGAACCCACAGAAGTCACAATGTGCAAAAAAGGCATCTACCCAAGCGGAGCAAACGTAGGCGGACAAATCCTAGGAAACCTACTATTTTTGATAGCCGACACCCAGGCAATGGGATGGAAATGCGCAAAACCCACAGTCACAGCCGCCATCAACGACCCAGACATACCACTAGAAACCTGCAAAAAGATATGGAGATACAGCACCCTCCACATCGCCAAGATGCTAGGCAACCAGAACCCACCAGGCTGCCCAGCCCCATGGCTCAACGTACCAAACCTATACAGATTCACACAAGAAATAGACAAAACACTACCCACAGTACAAACAAAAGAAGAACTAAACGACCTCCTCTGGAGCTGGTTCAACTATGTAGACTGCCTCAACAGATGGTTCTTCCTCGTCTATCCATGGCACCACGGACTAGAACACCAACTAGTCACACCCGCAGACATCGCTGAGCTAGACAAACTCAGCAACAATAACACCAACTAATATCCATAGAGTAAACCTCATCCATACTCTATGAGACTCATTTTATTGCATCATAGAAATGGCTGGGAACACCATCTATTTGGTCAAGTTACTGTTTATATACACCAAAACCCATATGGGTGTGGGTAATGGGCGTGGGAGAAACAGCGAGTATAGATGAACGAGGAAGAATCACAATACCATCCGAGATACGAAACACCATAGGCAAAAAAGAATTCAACATACAACTAATAGACAAAGACACCATTCTACTCAAAGCAGTAAACAATACAGACCTACTCGACAAGATCCAAGCAATAAAACTTGAAGGAGACCCAGAAAAGGCTCAAACAGATTTCTCAAAAGTAAAAGACGAGTACGGTGGAGTAAAACATGAGGCTCCTCGACGCTGACATACTCGCTTACGCGCTCTATGATGAATCCCCCGCGCACCAAGAGGCGTGGAGCTATTTTGAACACTGCATCCGCGAAAACCTATCCTTAAACGTTACACCAACTACAATACTTGAAACATACAATACACTATACTGGTACTACAAAGTACGACCCCTAAAACCACTTATCGAAAAAATAAAACTAACCCTAGAAGCAATAACCATAGTAGAAACCAGCATAGATGGACTAACAGTATCACACACAGATAACATACCCCTCGGAGATGGCTTCCTCATCGCTACAGCGAAAAAACACAAGCTACCCATCATAGTATCCAACGATCAACACATCATCAAACAAACCCCAAAACACGGCCTATTACACGAGAACCCAATCACAGCAGAAACTAGAACCAAACTAGGCATCCAATAGATCCATTCGACTGCTTAATCG
>CALGBN010000331.1 GCA_937877765.1 Candidatus Bathyarchaeota archaeon
AACGATTATATTCAAATCTTCTTAGCAAGCAACTTAATTCACTATAAAAACACAGACGCTGTTTACGAGGAGATCCGCGCTTACCAACACACCCCTGCAAAGGTAGTATTTGCCCCAGATACAAACCTCTTTTACAATCGATTCATGGGAAACAGTCACATAAACCCAGATGACTTATTGATAACTGACTCAGTACACAAAGAAATCAATAGAATGCTCAACAAAAAATACAATCCACGACAAATAGCAATACTAAAACGAGCTGTCCCTTACCAGAAATCGATATTCGATGAATATATTAACAGACGTATGAAACAAAGCAGAAAAGCATACAACCTAGCTCTCCAAGAATACCGTAACATCATAAATAGAGCATTTTACGTTATCCGCACACCCGATCTCGAAAAGGATAAAGAGGATAATGATGATCTGTTCTGCAAAGCAGTCTCAGAGTACATGAGCGAGAATAACGGCATATATCCCGTAATACTAACCGCCGACCAATTATTCACTGACCTATGTGAATCACATGGCCTAGCAAGCATCTTTCTAGAGCTACCCAAACAAGTAACAGGGGAATACTGTAAACCGCGACAGCTTAGAGACCTGGTATGTAACCTGGCTGGAGTACTCGGCGTGATCAAGGTAAATAAGACACTAATCTTCGGAGAGTACAGAGGAAAAAGCCGAATAGACGATTATAAGCTCAAATTCCTAAGCGGAACAACCCCCTTTGAGCTAGAAAGAGACCTCGAGATCACACGAGGATTAAGAAAACTGAACATCGAGTTTTAACGTGAAAACAATGACAAAAATAACATTTTATGGCGGAGTAAACGAGATAGGCGGAAACAAGATCCTCCTAGAGGACCAGGATACAAAGCTCTTACTGGATTTCGGTATGAGTTTCAGCCAAAACCAGAAATATTTCACAGAGTTTATGCAGCCGAGAAAATGTAACACTCTTGGAGACTTTTACGCAACAGGATTACTCCCGGAGCTGGAAGGAGTCTACAGGCTAGACTACCTTGACTATATGGGGTGTAAACCTAAGGAACGGGCGGTAGATGGGTTATTATTGAGTCACGCTCACGCGGACCATGCCCAGTATATTCACCATCTCCGCTGTGATATACCACTCTACATGAGCTCGGAGTCAAGAGCGATACTGCAGACACTTGAAGAAACAGGATCAGGATCCTTCAACGAGTTAACTTGCCGTAAAGAGACGTTCTGTATCAGGCCGAAACTACGTGGAGAAGGATACACAAGGGTAAAGGGAGACGACTCAAAACAAGAACGCCAAATAAAACCAGTTCACACAGGAGAACAATTCAAGATCGGTAACCTTGAAGTCACCGCATATGCGGTAGACCATAGTCTCCCAGGTGCTATGTCGTATCTTATCCACACGTCGGAAGGTAATGTTCTCTATACGGGGGATCTACGGTTCCATGGTTATCGCTCTGAGAGTACTATGGCGATGGTTGAGGCTGCCCATGATGAGGGAGTGGAGGTTCTCATATCAGAGGGCACTAGGATAGATAGCGATGAGGGGAACTCTGAGCAATATGTACGTGATACTGCCCGGGATGTTGTTGATGCTACTAGTGGTCTTGTGGTTGTGAATTTCCCTCAGAGAGATGTGGATCGGTTGACCACGTTTCTTCAGATAGCTAGGGATACTGGACGTAAATTGGTTATTGGTTTCAAGCATGCCTATATGCTTGATTTGTTGGATCCTATTGGCGATTATCCTAGGAGTGATGATCCGAATATTGCTTTGTTCGCGGATAGGAAAAGCTGGGGATTGGTGGGGCGTGATGATTATCCGGATAATATTATTGAGCAGGATTACTCAAAATGGGAACGCAGATACTTGGATAGGGCTAATACGATTAACTTTAGGGACGTTAAGGCGAATCAGAGTGAGTACTTGTTCTATTGTAACTTCTATCAATTGAATGAATTGGTGGACATTGAGCCTGTTCCGGGCAGTCGGTTCATACGGAGTATGTGTGAACCGTTTAACGAGGAAATGGACTTGGATGAGAAGCGGGTGAATAACTGGATGGAGTTATTCGGGTTCGGTGAACAGGTTCACATACATGCTTCGGGTCATGCTGCGGGTAACCAGATCACTAACATGATTGACACGATAAAACCGAAACAGTTGATACCTGTGCACACTGAGAACGTCCAATGGTTCAAAAAACAATACTCGAACACAATGGATTATGAAGGCATTTCAAAATATGATGCTAAGAGCTTAAATTGTCTTCTGCCGGAATGGATTATGAATCTAAAAAGCTACTTTGGAAAAAGTCCTATCAATGATTATTCCCATACTTCCGACTGAGACTTGATTCCGGCCTGTAGATCAAGCAATAAAGTAAACTACTATGGGTTACACCCGTAGCATTATAGTTTCAGGCTTTCGCCTGCCCGCCTTCGGCGGATAACTTCATCTACGGGTTGCACCCGTAGTATTGCGGCGGAAGAATAAAACGTCTCTAAGCAATAAACTCACAGCCCTTTAATTTTTTA
>CALGBN010000332.1 GCA_937877765.1 Candidatus Bathyarchaeota archaeon
TCGTAGAGGTCTTTTGCCCATTTCAACACAGTTGGGTCTTCTGATACGAAACCCCGGTAATCAATGCGTCCATCATTGGCTGGGAAACAGATTCCAGCGACTTGTTTCTCGCTGAGGGACATGAACAGGGGGACAGTTTTCAGGGTATATAGGGAGAAGTTGTGATCCTGTATTGCTTGTCTGATTACTGGGCCCCGGTCAAACTCTGGTGGAACCACAATATCTACTGGTTCGATGAGTCTACCTTTGATACCTCTTTCCAATGCCTCGCTCCAAGCAGGTATGATTGTTATGATGTATCGGTCTGTGATCCTCCAAACATACTCCTCGGCTTCCCTGATCATCTGATCGATTAGGTGGAAGATCACCATCACATCATCAACGTAACGGCTGTTCTCCAATTCACCGATACGCGAGATATACTCAGTGGGAAGCAGTGAGAGATCGTGGTTCTGGAAATAGTCATTGTGACTTGAGATGAACTTGAATCCGTTCATCTGTTTCAAAGATAACTCTCCGTAACCAGTCAAGCTGTGAGTACCATCAGGGTTCTTCACGCTAAGCCCAATCTCACCGAGTCTTGAAAGATGTCTGCTTGTCTCCTGTGTGGTTAGGTCAAGTTCTTTACTGAGTGCTGTAACGGTGAGGCTTTCGTTTTGGAGGGTTCGGATAATACGTAGCCTGTCCTCGTTACTGAACTCGAAGAATAAGTCGCAGAGATCGCCTAGAGACATATATTCACTATTTTTCCATCACTGATATTAATATCCCTACACCGATCATGCAAGCACGTTATAGAGAAAAAGACGCATATTGTACTCAAGGGGATATTGATGCACAGCTTCTCGGTTCAGATGACCAATACCAAGAGTATATCGGGTTTAATGGTGGATAGGAAGAAGGATGGGGTGTTTCTTGAGGGTGAGCTTGGGCTTATCGAGGAGATAGAGTTGATAGAGGAACGTGTGCTTATGGTTAAGGGGATGAATGGGACTATTCGCATCGACTTGTCAAGAGATGAGTTACTACAGGCACTGCAACCTCAAACTAATAGCGGTTAAAGAGGAATGTTGCGATTGCATGATTAATCTTGAATACCTCTTAAACGATTCATACTGTATATATCGATGGCGAATAGTTTGAGCACAGTCACAGAGACAGTTATTAAAACGAAAAAGTCGGGAAGATTCGAGTTCATCGACTTTACGCGTGGACTAATTATGATCATTATGGCATGGGACCATGTGTCCGGTTTCTGGAACCAGTACCACCATGGCGGAGAAGGAATCTTGGGAAGAGCCCCACCATTCATCAACACAACATGGTTCTTGCTAAGATTCGTTACCCATTATTGTGCACCAACTTTCATTTTCCTTGCTGGAACAGTGCTAGCCATATCAACTATCAGACGTTTGAGAAAAGGTGAGTCCGAGTGGAGTGTAACAATGCACCTAATTAAAAGAGGCTTAGTGTTGCTGTTCCTTGAGGCAATCTTTGTCTCATCGGCCTTCAGCCTGCCATGGACATACTTTGGTGTTATAGCGTGTATCGGAACATGCTTAATTATATTCAGCGTCGCCCGTAAACTGCCAACTAAGCTGATTCTCGCAGTGGGGGTATTGATTATCCTGAATCATAGCTTCCTTGATCTTAGTTTCATTACGAGCCGAGCAAACTGGGCTTGGTACCTAAAAGCAATACTGCATGAGCCTAACTTTGAGCGATGGCCATACTTTGCGTTATACTCGATCATTCCATGGATTGGTGTAATGTGTGTTGGATGGGCTTTTGGGAACTATATTGAGCCAAAAACAAGGGAGGAGATAAGAAACCTCAGAAACCCATTAGTATTGACTGGAGCTGCGTCAATAGTTGCTTTCATTCTTGTACGCTACTTCAACGGCTACGGAAACCTAATCCCAAGAGCTGGAAACACACTAGTTGACTGGCTCTATGTCAGCAAGTATCCTCCAAGCGTAGCATTCCTACTATGGACACTTGGATTCATGTGCCTACTACTCGCAACAGGTATAGTACTTGAGGAAAGAGGACTACTGGGTAACAGGATAGTGGCAGCGGTTCACACTATTGGACGTAATCCTTTGTTCTTCTATCTAGTGCACCTGTGGCTGTACAGAGCTCGTTGGCCAGACTTCGCACCAACAGACATGGTACCACCATTCTATCTAGAGCTAGGGCCTACCTTGGCGTTCTATGGTATAGGAATAGTGGTTCTCTGGTATCTATGCAGGGAGTATGAAAAGCTCAAACGCAAGTACCCCAAACCAATCCTACAATATATCTAGTGAAAAGAGATGAAGCCCCTGAATGAGAACCGTGAAACCATTGCCGTGCTGGCGGTGTGTCTTATATTGACAGGGGGAAACATCTGGCTCCACAGGGACAGCCCTCCAGCAAGCTGGACAAGTACGGAACAATACGGCATCAAGTTCAGGCACCCACAGGGATTCAGATTCAGTTCAAGCACACCAACAAGCTGGATTCCCGGTTACTGGGATGGAGGAATCCAAGGAGAACCCACCTCAGGAGAACAGGAAATAATTGGCATCTACTGGATAACTGACAAGGCAGGCACTCTTGAACGAGCCCTTGAATATATCTATGAGCTTGGGAAAGAGGATAACCCCGGAGTAACCATTGAACCGCCTGAGTCTATGAGGGTCGGGGAGTATGAGGCGTTATACTCGGTTGTGAATCTGGAGAACGGGGGAATTAATGTACCGGGTGTGCTCGCTGCTTTCAGAGATCCTCATGGTAGAATCATCGTTCCATATTATCTGAGGTACCCCGGAACTGTTGATTTCGCTGAGAAAAGGATAAGACAGATAATTAATGGAATCGAGATCACACCACCAAACAAACCAAGAGGACTAACGACTTACTGGCCTACAGAGGAGTGGCGCTATGCTGCACCCGAGGAAATGGGTTTTGATGACTCTGGGCTTCAGGATATGCTTGATGATATTGAGTCTAGGCCCTCCACGATTCAAGTGGATAGTGTATTGGTGGTGAAGAACGGGTATATCATCCTTGAGAAATACTATAACGGTTACAATGAGACAGCGTCCCACATTATCTATAGCTGCACGAAGAGCGTTGTATCTACCATCTTTGGTATCGCATATGAAAAAGGAGTCATACCAAGCCTTGATACCAAGCTGCTTGACATATTCCCGGATTATTACCCAGCGAATATGGATGAGTGGAAAGAATCAATCAACCTCCAAGACCTATTGATGATGTCAGCGGGTTTTGACGCTAGAGACAGCTGGCTCTATGAATGGGAAAAACTCAACGATCTTCATGATGCACAAGATGCTGTAGGGTATACACTGGACTTGCCGATGGCGTTTGAGCCCGGATCAAGATTCGAGTACACTAACGCGGTAAGCCACTTACTTAGCTGCATCATCACGGAGAAGACGGGCGTATCTGCAAGAGAATACGGAGAGGAGTACCTCTTCGATCCCCTAGAGATAACGGTTGACAAGTGGGATACGGATAATCAGGGAAGAAACTGGGGCTACAACAGGATATACATCACACCCAAGGATATGGCGAAAATAGGTTACCTGTTCCTGCACGAAGGAGAATGGGACGGAGAACAGATAATCAGCAGTGACTGGGTGGAGGAAGCCACCCGGCATAGAATCGACGCAAACATCTTAGAAGGATACGGGTATCAGTGGTGGGTAGGGGAAGGCTTCTACGCAGCTACAGGATACATGGGACAATTCATTTTCGTCTACCCTGAACATGATCTGGTGGTTGTTTTCACTGGTGGAACTGATATGACATATGATTACTCGCTGCAGTTACCTGAGCGGTTTATAATCCCTGCCCTAAACTAGTCTTCAGCATCCAAGGCAGCGAAAATTCGCTCGATTATCTCTTGTTCACGACGCTTATTCAAAATCTCGTGCCAATAGAGTTGACTACTAGCAACAAGAAGAGCACCCATTACACTTATCTCTGTTATAAAATCGCTTAGAGCCATTAACCCGGGTCCAGCATCCAAAAAGAAAGGATGAACATGCTCAAAAGTGGTCATAATGAGCCCAAACGCGAATACCACGTTTAGCAGAATCAAACCACCTGAAAGGAAGAAACCGGTCTTACTGTAAGCCCAATTGGTCAGGTAGACGAGGATCAAAGCGATTGAAAGCAAAATGTAGGCGGTTCCAAAGAAACCCAGTCTACCTATTGGTACTCTGATGAGGTTGAGTATTACGAATAATGCCTGTGTTAGGCTGTTGTAGTTGCTTAGGAACCTGAATGGGTTAGGCTCGTTTCTCCATAGGTATAACCAGCTGAAACATATTGTGGCTGGAACGACTCCGAAGCTGATGAGTTTCAAGTAGATATAGACCGAGATTTTTCCAGATTTTGGCTGAACATCATAAAACCTGATGATACCAAGCTGAAAGCTAAGATTGCTGAGGCATTACGAAGATAATCCTTTCGCACAAAAGAAGTTTCAGCTTAGAATGTTATAAGAAGTTGCACTTAGAGACGACTAGCCACAAGGCTAACCGCTTCCTCAAGCGCCCTTGCAGAGGTTATAAGACTCATAGATGGATTGATGATACTTACAGCGTTCTCAGGTAGCCGGGGAACATGTATAAACCCAGCCGGAGTGTCGAGTTCTTTCTCAGCCAAATAATCCATCAGGTGATAAAACACCAGATTACAGCTGTCTCTTATACACATCTGACGCT
>CALGBN010000333.1 GCA_937877765.1 Candidatus Bathyarchaeota archaeon
TTCAAGCAGAAGACGGCATACGAGATGTAGAGAGGTCTCGTGGGCTCGGAGATGTGTATAAGAGACAGCTATAGATGGTGAGCCGGGGGATCAGCATGCCTCTGAGTAATAGAAAGCTACGTAGAGCCTCAATAGATTCCTGATCGTTGATGATGTATTTGCCGTCAAAGTCGGTTTCGATGAGTTTCAGGTCTAGAAGCTTGTTTACATGGTACTGGGCGAGGCTTGGGCTGCTGAAGCCGAGGGCTCGCCAGATGTCTCTGACGCCTATTGGGTTCTCGCTGGTGAGTATGCACAGGTAGACGTCTAGTGTCTTCCCGTAGATTCGCTTCGCCTCACCCATCTTATTCACCTAGGTCTATCTCAGCCAGCTCTTCAAGTGTCTCAAGGTTATTTATCTTGATCATGCCCTGACTCATGGTGTACAGGTTGTCCTCGATGTAGAGGCTGCGCTCTACTGCGTACTCTGATTCAAACCAGAAACCACTCTTCAGCAACTCATCATCCTGTAAATGCGTTACTTGTCCACGTAGCTCTATTCCTTCGAGGCTGATATCGAATACGTAGGCTCCCTGATACGTGTACTCACCGTAGAAGTTGTCGGGTACTTCTCCGCTGAAATCATCCTCGTCTATGCCTGCCTCCAGTATCGGGATAACCAGTAGGTTACGTGCCCTGCTAAAGAGGAAAGCGTGGTGATCATACCGTGCTGGGCTGTCTGAGCCCCTGTCACCTATCTCTATCTTGGCTATCTCCCTTGGGTTCTCAACATCACTAACATCAAATAGACTGATTTTTACGCCTTGATGCCACGCGAAGTCGCCTTCTTCTGATTCCTCGGTTTCTTTTCCTATGCCGATGAGGGTGTTCTCGTCATAGGGGTGGAGATAGTCGCTGAATCCGGGTATCTTGAGTTTACCAAGCACCGTTGGGTTCTCCGGGTCGCTGAGGTCGATGGTGAACAATGGGTCTATCTTCTTGAAGGTAACCAGATAGCACCGTGAACCCATGAAGCGGGCGCTGTATATTTCCTCACCCGGTGCAAGGTCTTCAAGTTTTCCCACAATCTCCAAGTCCTCGTCCAGTACGTAGACGTTGTTTCCGTTGGAGCCACTGCGCCAGTCATTGCTGGTGGTGGCGATTCTGAAGTAGCCATCATGCTCGTCCATGCTGAACTGGTTAAGTACGTAGCCGGGGACTGTGCCGTTTGCCTTGAAGGTGATGTCTCCGTTCTCTATTCCTATCTTGGTGATGGTGGTATCGCTGTTCCATCCGTTGCTGGTGAGGTAGAGGTTTGTGGGGCTCACGTAGAGGTTGTATCCAGAGTCTAGGAGGAATGTCTCGGTGGATAACTGCGCCTCTGCGTCTGAGATGTCGAGACTAGCTATCGTATAGTACTGCATCCAGCCCCTTGTGTTATTTGGATACCATATCTCGGTGGGTTGTATTGTGCACCATGTCTCGTTCTCCCTAATGCTGGGTAAGGGGACTAGCTCATCTTCATTGATGTAGGCTTGATTTGTGATGATGTAGTAGAGATAGTCTCCGATGAGCCGGCTGTTGAAGTATTCTCCGTCCATGCCGAATTCTTTGATTTTCTGGGGATCAGTTGGGTCGGTTATGTCGTAGACTGTGAGGGTTGTCTGGGGTCCATTGGACTCAGAGTCATCAACATCATAATAAAAGTAATAATAGTAACTTTTTGATGTGAAAACAACTAGTCGGTCACTACTTACGTAGAGGTCTGAGACAGTGTTCTCAAAGTTCAGCCGTTTGACTATTCCAGAGTCTTCCGATGGGTAGGCTTTGATGATGATTACCTGTGTGCCTTTCGCGTAATAGATGTACTCACCATCAGTCTTAACAACATCAGCCTCATCTACCCCCTCGACTTGGATATTTGTGCCAGAGTATTCGTCACCAACATATAACTCGTGGGAACCAGCTGCTGACTCAACGGTATCCCAATAGATATCAACATTTGCTCCGTCAGAGGCAAGTGGAGCCATTATAAAATCACCAAAGCCAAAACCTCTGATGTAGTCTACACCATAGCCTGAACTGTAGTCTGTGAGGTATTCTTTGAGTTCATCGTAGCTTGTGAAGCGGTGCATATTACCGAAAAAGGCGTCAAGGTTACTGTTTGGAACATATACTCCGCCCATATTCCAGAGCACTCCACCAAGGGCACCCCCCAGTATGAATGCCACTAGGGCGAAGCTGGTGAGTTTACGTGTATCCAAGCTTACTTGCATTATTGGTAGTCTCATCTCTTTTCAAATAACGATATTATGTGAGTTGATATAATCCTAGGGAATTGAACACCCCGTGTTTATTGTTCTAAGTTGTTGAACAGGGAAAATATTTAGCCATATAACCCGCCTAGTTGTTAGTTTGAACATATTATTCGCCGTATCAAGCCCAAGAATACTGGTACATCTGATGGGAATGGTCAGGGCAGCCAAAGACCGGGGACACGAGGTTGTAATCTTCTTCAACGAGGAATCAGTCAAGCTCCTAACCCAGTACCCCATGCTCACAGAGCTAGACGTAGAGATGCTAGCATGCCAAACCACGTGTACATACCTCGGAATCGAGGAAAAAGACCTGATACCCGGGGCCAGAATGACCAGCATGGCTGAGATGGTGATGCTAATAGAAGAAAAGGAGAGGACACTGTTCCTAGGGTGACTGCGATGGGTGAAACTATGTTGATTATGCGGAAACGCCTCATACCCGGAAGCAGGGTAGAAGAGGGTCTCAGACTCAGCGCAGCCATGATGGGAATGGACTATATGCCCATAATGGTCTTCGTGGACAACGGCGTAGAGATACTGCTCCCGGATAGCCTCTACAAGAACAACCTCAAGGACTACTTGATGGTGGTCTCGGATATGGCGGGAGTCTACGCGTTGGAGGAGTCTCTTCAAGAGCATGAAATTTCTCTTGATGACCTTGAATCCAGCGTCGATGTAACGGTGATTGACGCAGATGAGTTAGCGGAGATGGCGAAAAAATGCACAATAATTACAAGCTTCTAGGAGAAAAAAGATGAACACCATAATCTTGATTAGCAGAGCCCACTCCGAGACCGCGTTCAAACTAGCAAAAGAACTCTACAAGGACGGCTCAGAGATACACATGCTATTCATGGGAAGAGGCACACACCACCTGAGCCGTGGCGACGTATTGAAGGAACTAGAGTTCGCTAAACTGTATACCTTTGAGACAGAGTTTGATAGCCCACGAGACCAGATAAAAGCAATCGGCTACGAGGAATTCATCGAAATTTTGGAGAAATGTGAACGCACATTTACATGGATCTAGTCGATCCACCAGATCCAGCCGCGTCTTTCCTTACTTCGCTCACCGTGGACTGTCTCTTATACACATCTGACGCTG
>CALGBN010000334.1 GCA_937877765.1 Candidatus Bathyarchaeota archaeon
GGTGTATCCTTTGATGGATGTAAGAGGGGTTCTTATCTCGTGTGTAGCGGTTCTTATGAAATTCGTTTTCATCTCTTCAAGTTCTATAGCTTGTTCCGCACGTTCTTGCTCTCTAATTGCTCTTCTCTCTGATTCCAAGATTTTCATGTTCTGGTCGATTCGTATTATATTGGCTGCTATGTGCTCAGCCATGATCTCAATGAGATTTGCATCTGATTGAGAAAAGTGGTTTAACTGACTATGTTCGAGGTTTATAACCGCTACACACTCATTTTCAACAACTACTGGCACATCAAGCTCAGATAGAGTCATTTCTCCCTCGACTCTACCATTAAGATAATCCGGATCAAGCCTAGTGTCCGGCACTAACTGGGTTGAGGATGTTACTACTGCTCTAGTTGTTATGCCTTTTTGGGTTAATGGAATCACTGGCGTGGTTGTTGGACCCATGAGCTCGATAAACCGGATATACCCATCTTTCACTATCCCAAATGATCCTGTTGAGTGTTTCAGGATGTTCAAGATAGTATCCATTGTGTATACTGCGATCTCTTCCAAGGTGTTTAATCTGTCAATCTCGGCTCCGAATCGGTTCAAAGACTCCAATTGTTTCTCATATTTTAACCGAGCATCCGTTGAGAGGATGCTTTCCATCGCAGTAGAGACATGATTTGCTAAAAGCTCAACTAGTCTAACATCACTTTCATCAAAAGCGTCAACCTCTCGGCTCTCCTGATTTAAAACAAGCCTCACGGAGCCATCGATAAAAACAGGGACACTTAACTCCGATAGATTTGGCTCATAGATTCCCCCCAAGGTAACATAGTCCGGGTCGAGCCGTGTGTCACGGACCCACTGTGTTTTACCTGTTTTTACTGTCCTGACAGCTACACTCTTTTGGTTAAGAGGTATTACGGGTTCTCCACTTGGGTGTGAGCCAGAGAAATGTACATATCTGAGTTGATGGGCATCGACGACTGCTACACCTGCCCACGTGTATCCAAGAGTCTCCTCAAGAATGTCTAGCGTGATTTCATATACCTCTTCAAGGCTCTCTGCTGATGCTAAATATGTGGCGCCACGATGCATTTTCTCAAGTTTGTCTCTATAACTCTGGGTGTGAAGTGCAGCCGATACATGGTCCGCTAGTATAGATACTAGTCTAATTGTTTGTTCTGTGAACGCGTTTTTCTCTGGTTCTTCAAGGTTTATCACAGCTATGGTTTGTCCTTTTAGCTTCACAGGGTGAGCGTACTCAGAGAGAGAAGGAAGCTCATCTTCACTTATTGCCTCAAGGTATTCAGGGTCTTGTGTGGTGTCTTGTATGTGTTGAGGTTGCCCCGTCCTAAACACTCTCTTTACTATACTGGGTTCATCAAAAGGAATTTCTCTTACGCTAACTTCAGGTCTAGCCGCGTGAATAACTATTTTATTACTGGTTTTTGTCTGGAAACTAACTCTCTTACAGTTTAGGGTCTCAGTTACTGTTTCAACAACGATTTCAGCTATTTCTTCTATGTTTTGGGCTCTGGAGAGGCTGTCACCGAGTTGATGTAGCTGTTCCAGCATGTAATTATATTTTATATCTTCAGTTACGTCACTTGAGATTAACCCCAACCCCTCTCCAGCCTTAAAGGCTTTAATATCCATATGTGGCATGCCTCTTACACCAGCCACGTTTTTGAATTGAACAGGCTCTCCTGTGTTGATTACATTAAAATATGCCTCTAATCTACCGGTTTCAGCAAGAGTGGGGAATAGATCTTCACAGTATTTCCCAATGGCTTGTTCGCGGGTTAGATCAGCGTTTTCTAACCAGACATTGTTTGCTTCAATTAAGAACATGTTCTTATCGAATAACGCTAGACCCTCGGTAGCTGATTCCATGAAAGCATATAATTGTTCACGGCTTCTCTGAATCTCATTAGCTTGTCGTTTCTGATCGGTAATATCTGTGGTAATAACACCAAGCTGTTTTCCTATTCTAAACGCCTTAACAGTAAGATACCTGAATCCAACTTCATTGGTGTCTATTGTAAACTCGTCAAAGTAAGGTTCACCGGTCTCAAGAACCTTCTTATATTTATCAACGAGTCCTGAGTTAACCGCATCAGGTCTTAGTTCGGTTATGTTTTTACCGATTACATCCTCTTTTAAGATGCCAAACCTGTTCAAGGCGACTTTGTTAATTTCTATCAGATTTAGATCAGAGTCCAGTATATTGAAACCGTCAGTCGCATACTCCATGAAGTTATTAAGGAGCTCATTTTTCTGAGCTAGTCCCTTCTCCAGTTCCACCTGTTCCTCAATGTCTCGTGCTATTACCAGCGATGAAGGCTCATCTTCCCACATGATAAGTGAAACATTAAACTCTACAGGGCGGACTCTCCCATCTTGGCTTATCATATTAACCCGATATTTACCTGTCTCTTATAC
>CALGBN010000335.1 GCA_937877765.1 Candidatus Bathyarchaeota archaeon
TTTCAAGCAGAAGACGGCATACGAGATGTAGAGAGGTCTCGTGGGCTCGGAGATGTGTATAAGAGACAGACCTGATCCAGGGAACCATATACCCAGACCAAATAGAATCGGGGACCACCAAGAACAGCGACACCATCAAGACCCATCACAATGTAGGCGGCTTACCCAGCGTAATGGAGTTCAAACAAGTAATCGACCCACTGGAAGACCTCTACAAGGACGAGGTAAGAGGACTTGGAGAAAGACTTGGTTTACCCAAGGAGCTCGTCTGGAGACAGCCTTTCCCTGGACCCGGTTTGGCGGTTCGTATTGTTGGACCGGTTACTGAGGAGAAGCTTGAGGTCTTGAGGCAAGCGGACGCTATTGTGGTGGAGGAAGTGGAGAAGCATGAGTTCAGTGATGGGCTCTGGCAGTATTTTGCTGTGCTTACGGATACTAAGAGTACTGGTGTGAAGGGTGATGAGCGGGCTTATGGTTATACTGTGGCGGTTCGTATCGTTGAGAGTATAGATGCTATGACGGCTAACTTTAGCTTCGCGCCTTGGGAGGTATTGGAGCGTATCAGTAACCGTATTGGTAACGAGATCACCAGCGTCACACGGATCGTTTATGATATTACTCACAAGCCGCCGAGTACCATCGAGTGGGAGTAGATTCTTAAACTCATATCACGTGGGGTTCATATGGACCTCGTTGATTTTCTCGTTGAAGCCAAGAAACGCACATATGGCGGTGGAGCCGAGCCAAAACAACTTGATGATGGCTCTAAAGAGCATAGATATTCAATAGACGAGTACATTTACCGCGACAGGTATTTTGGGGGTAATCCTTTCATCGGTGAGGAAGTTGTTTATCGAGACGGGAAACCTGTTTGGTCTATGAATTATTATGGTAAGGCTACCGGGCGGACCCCTGATGAGGTGTTTGGTTTTCTCGTGGAGGCGCTTGCCCGGGTTGAAAGTAATAAGCCGTATCGTGGACCCAAGGAGTACTCTGATGGGTCTTGGTCGTATCATTTGATTAGTCGTGGGGGTATCAACTCGTTCTGGGGCGAGGAAGAGATAAAGTATGATGGAATCAGGGTCTACTGGCTCAGGTTCCATGGCGGCGAGATAGATACATAAACCGGGGCGAGACTTACAGTGCAATGACGTATAACTACCCTGAAGGTGGACCTACGGCGGATCTTCTCATAGAGGCGACAGGCGCGACTCTTGGTGAGGCTTTTGCCCAAATTGCTTTGGGCATGTTTAACATGATGACTCCGTTGGAAGGGCTCGCTGAGAAAGAAGAGTTCATGGTTGAGGCGGAGGGAAATGATCTTGAGAGTTTGCTTTTCAATATCATGGATGAGTTCTTGTTTGTCGCTGACGTGGAGTTCTTGGTTCCCAAGACTTGTCATGTTACCGTGGATCATGAGAACCTGAGTGCTGTCGGTGTCTGTAAGGGTGAACGTTTTAGTGCCACTACCCATGAGGTAGGTATTCAGATCAAGGCTGTGACATATCATATGATGGATATCAAGGAAACACCTGATGGATGGTATGTCCGCATGGTTTTCGACACTTAAACCGGCTTAACGTGACGGTTTTCAACATCATACAGTACATAATCAGAGCACTTCTAGGGTTGTTTTAGGTAAAAGAAGGGCTATTTCGCGTTAAACACGCTACCCCCCCCCCATTACAGGTTCAGTAGTTTTGCGAGTTCTTCTGCTGCCGCTCTGTGTTTAGGGTCTTCTGTGAGTCTTACATTCGCTAGTATATGTGCTATTGATTTTCCGACATGAGGTTCAAGCTGTATCTCTGGCTGCCTCATCTCTTGGCGTGTCTCAAACTCTTTCTTCTGCGCTATATAGAGTGTCTCCAATAGCTCCTTCACGCGCTGCTTCTTATCCTCGGGTATATTGATCCCATAGGCTTCCAAGCCGTGCATGAGCCTATTCATGAGGTCTATCTGCCATGCCCTGTACTCCTCGTCGCCTGTCATGGTCTCATCGAGATAATATGATACATGGAAGCTCCAAGCAGTAGCACGGTAATAGGGCTGTATCTTGTTCTGGATTATCTCTTCTCGTACCTTCTGGACGAACCCTGCGTCTTCGAGAAGCCTGAGATGATACATGATGCTGCTATAGTTTTTGTCGAGTTCCCGTACTAGGTCTGCGGCACTCATCTCTTTGTGTGTAACTAGGTGAAGTATTCTGCGTCTGAGTTCATCACTGAGTAGTTTGGCTACTTCCGGGTCTTTAATGACCATTAAGCCCTTGGGCTCCATGCTTACACTTCTCCTCCCTGATTATTTGAAACCATCCTACTTCCAGCATATGACGCGACAGTACCGATTATACAGAGCACAAAAAACACCATGAAGGTACTCTGAATACTATTCAACAACTGAGGATACAGTGCGGGTACGATTGCAGCAGTTCCAAGATTAATCGCAAGCAAGGTCATAGAAATCCCTTGGCTAAACATCTGCCCCAGTAACCTCATGGTACCGACTGTTGATGAGGCGATACCGAGAAGGCTTCTATCTACTGTGCCCATGATCGCGTTGGTGTTTGGGCTGCTGAACAAAGCCAGACCAGCTCCCAGTATCATCAAACAGACTACTATGTAGATGATTGATGTCGTGTCACTAACGATTGCTAGGGGAGCCAATGCAACGGCTGTAACAACCATTCCTACTGACGCTATCTTGGCTGGCGATATTTTGTCGCTGAGTTTCCCTGCAACGGGTGATACTATGGCTTGTATGATGGGTGAAGCCATGAGTATGGTTCCCGCTGCCTGTGCATCAAGCCCCTTATGGTATTGGAGGTACATGCTGAGCAGGAATGTGAGACTGTATGTGGCGCTGAAGTTGATCAACGCTGCGATGTTGAACAATGAGTATCGTCTATTGGATAAGAATATGCTCAGGTCCAGCACAGGGTTCTCCACATGCTCCTCGATATAGACGAATAGGCCTAAGAGAACTAAACCAATGGCAATGGGTAGAAATGCGGCTTGACTTGGAAGCTTGGACATACCATACATCAAGGCAAGAAGCATCAAACTGAATGAGGCAGAGCCTATAAGGTCAAACTTTCCTGCATGCTCCTCACGCCACTCCATCTTGAGCTTAGTGAGAATCATTATCATAACAAGGGCTCCAATGCCAACGTTCACCATGAAGATGCTTCTCCAGCCAAAGTTCTTCGTCAAAAAGCCTCCGATATATGGTCCTGCGCTTAGCCCAACATAGACAGCTGCTACTGATATGCCCAGCATGCCTCCACGTTCCTCTGGGGTCGCCACAGAGATTAGGATTGCTAGGCTTGTACCAAATATCATTGAGGACCCTATTCCCTGCAGTGCTCTGAAGAGCACAAGGGTCTGTGAGGTTGGGAATAAACCGAGCAAAGCTGAGGATATGGTAAAGAGAGTTATCCCGTAGAGAAACACTCTCTTCCTGCCATACATATCAGCGACACGTCCAAAAGGAATCAGAAACATGGCTGATGCTAGAAGATAAGCTAGGCTAGCCCAGCTCATGCTCACCGCATCCAAGGAGTACTCAGCGGCTATACTGGGTAATGCGATGTTGAAGCTGCTCCCGCTGAAGGGAGTAAGAAAACTGCTGAGGATGACGGTGATTAGCACCGCACGTTTATCGATCTCCATCTTAGACGTACTGGTGCTGGTCCTTTGAGTAGTTTTCGTACTCTCGGTTATCAATAGCTTGCTTCAGGTGCTGCACACACTCCCAGACCTCAACATAACTCGTGTACAGTGGCACAGGAGTTAGCCTGATGGTGGTGGGTGGACGGAAATCAGCTAAGACACCTCGGTTGCTCAAAGCCAAGTTCAGTCTTTGACCCTCTGGGTGCATCAATGCAACGTGCCCTCCTCTACGTTCAGGTGCCCTTGGGTTACCTACGGTGTAGTTGTATGGTTCGCCTGTTAGCTCTGCGTCTACTAGGTCCATGAGGTACCGGGTTATCTTGAGGCTCTTCTTTCTGATGTTCTCTATACCTGCCTCATCAACCATCTTGGATGAGCCGTAGACTGGTGCCTGTGCAAAGTTGCTTGGGTTGCCTACGAACCATGCTTCTGCGTTCTCGGCTGGCTTGAAGTTGGTCTCGAAGTCGAATCTGTTGCTCCAGCTGTTTCCCCACCAACCCGGCATACCCGGCATGGTACCAAAGTGCCGCTTATTCACGTATAGCCCTGCGATGGCTCCGCTTCCTCCGTTCATGTACTTGTAGTTGCACCAGAGTGCAAAGTCTACGCCCCACTTGTCGAAGTAGTGGGGTACGATGCCTATGCTGTGGCAGCAGTCGAAACCTATCTTGATGCCGTGTTCATGGGCTGCCTTGGTGAGCCGTTCAATGTCCAGTAGTTGTCCGCTTGTGAAGTATACGCTGGGCAGGAAACAAACCGAGACAGTGTCATCCATGGCTGCGATGATGTCATCTTCCTCGATGGTCTTACCGTCTCTACTCTTGACCAATACAAGGTTCTCGTCTGGGTCTTCGCCTTTGAGTCTGATCTGTCCCCAAAGCGCGTATAGGTCGCTTGGGAAGTTGAGTTCATCTGCGAGAACCTTGGTTCGTTTTCCTTCTGGTTGGTAGAATGTGCTGATGAGTACGTGGATGTTTATGGTGGCTCCTGCCGCCATGATTACCTCGTCTGGGTCTGCTCCAACGAGTTTTGCCTGATATTCTCGGGTTTGGTCGCCTACGTCGCTGTTTCTGCTTGTTAGGGTTTTCCAGAGGTTGATCTCGTTCTGGATTCCTTTCTCGGCGTAGGTGCTCATGAGTCCTAGGCTGTTTCCCTCAAAGTAATGGATGGGTTTGACTGATTTTTTCCCGTCTAGTCCGAGTATTTCTCGTTCTGGGATGTAGAATTCTTTTCTCCATTTGGCTAGTGGGTCTTGTTTGTCTAGTTTTTCTGCGTATGATCTTGATGTATCCAAATTATATCACTACTACACAGTTCTGTAGTACTACATGTTTATAAATTTGTTGTAGTACAGAGACCTGTAGTAGAAAAACTAACGCCGCTTAGACATAATAATGCCCTTACAGCGACTCGCATACTCACAGTACTCAAGACAACTAGGAGTCGATTCCTTCTTCTCCCAACTAGCCCCACAGTCCAAGCACTCACCCTTATCCTCATCACTCCAGACCTCAACCCGTCCACCACAAACCTCACAAACCGCATAATCAACACTGGGACGAATAAAAGGCTCTATCCCGGGGCAATGGTTCTCATCTGGACGCTTCAGAAAACTCAAAGGGGTCACCTATAGGAGTACTGTTTGATCTTTGGGACGTGGCGTCTTAAAAACCAGTACCCTGAGAGGCTTATCAGACTCATTGTACCAGCAGTGGACTATCTTAGCTGGACTATGAATGACTGTATCCTTTGTAACTGTCTTTTTCTCGTCACCGATCTCAACAACGCCTTCACCTTCAAGCACATAGAACACGACATCAACAGGCGTAATATGGCGTCTGAGGCGTTCACCGGGCATCATCAGTATATGCACACCCAACGCGTTCTCGTGGTCATAGATCTTCTTGGTCTCAACCCCATGAGGGTTCTTACCGGGCAGGGTATCAGCTACTCTTGTTATCTCCATAATATCACCAAAAAAGTGGGGGTTAGCCCAGTATTGCCTTCATATCCTCATCGACGGTGGTGATGGGCATGATGTTGAAGTTCTCAACCAGCACATTCAGCACGTTGGGGGTTATGAAAGCGGGTAGGCTTGGACCAAGCCTAATG
>CALGBN010000336.1 GCA_937877765.1 Candidatus Bathyarchaeota archaeon
CATTTTAGGTTGTCAGGTTTATTATATTTACTTAAAACATAATCTACTCTTATGCTATCACCTGTTTTTTTATAATTATGTATTCGAAATTTTTTAATAAGTACAAATATTTCCTTATCCCTTAAAAATTCTTCAAACAATAATTCACCTAGGTTTCCAATATAATTTACTATCTTATTTAGCCTAAGAATATATGATTTCAACTCAATGAAAAAGACAGAAGACGCGTATTATGTTTGAGTTAAACCTGTTACTTGGTGTCTATATATCTATTGACAAAACACCCATTTATTCACCAAAATGAGTGAAACACAAAAAGAAGTATGCTAAATCCTCATAGTAGACCTCAAGGGTCATACATTATTTCGAAGTTGGGTCTGGAAGCTTCAATTCTTGGTGTTATCGATTTCTCGTAATAACCAAGGAATGAATGTAACCTGTATTAATTTAGCGATGAAACTTATCGGTTTGTTCTTGTATCAAGTGAGTTTTTATTAAATAAACTAACGATCCAATAATAAAAATAAACCAAGATTATAAAATAAGAATACAACTCTTGAATTCTTTTCTTATAGCTACTTCATCTTCATTATTTAGATTTGAAACGATAATTTCGTATTTTCCCAACCCGTAAAAAGTATTAACCTGAGCATTTATTTGTTAATCTTGATTTTTATATACAAGTATCTGTGTATTCTGTGTGAGTGCGTGGATTAGCTTAATCAAAGAGGAGACAACTATGAGTTTAAAGATGGATCTATCAGAAAAAGGACTATACATGTTCTTCAAACCCTACCAAGTAGACGCACTAAAAGCACTATGGAACAACCCAACAGGAATGAGCAGCAAACAAGTCTGGGAAGCCATAGGCTCCAACAAGATCAGCCGAGCCAGCGTAATCAACTTCCTACAAGACGCAGCGGAAAACGGGTTACTGGACAAACACGAGATAACCGGCAAAGGCGGACACCGAGGAATATACCACCATAAATACACAGAATCAGAGTTCAAACAACACCTAGCAACAGCCATCATAGACAAACTCATCACAGAATACCCAGAAACAACCACACAAGCGACAAACAACATCTGAGAAAAAGAGTCATCAATATTTTCACATATGTACACAATCCTCATGTAACAATGCGTTTGAATTTCCCGCAGTATAACAAACGTAGTATAGCGATTATATAGAATTTAGCATCCTATATCAATTCATCAACAAAACATGGTTGTACTATAATGAGGTATTTGAGGCAGGCTCTCCATCATTGGATAGTAAATTCAATGGAGTGAGTATGAGTCTCTGACCCGCCATCGGTATATTGTTTAACCAAAACATAATCGCCTTGCTCAAGGTCGGTGAAAATCTCCTGACTCCAAGACATCCCCCTAGAAACCTCAACAACCTCAGCAACCCATGAAACATTCAACTCTACTAGATTTAATGTCTCATCAGATTCTTCTCTCCAAATCTCATAGGGATGACCTACGCAGATTGTTTTTCGACCCGTAGTCTCAATGGTTAAAGTCAATGTTTCGTTTCTATTAACCGAAAAATCACTTATCACCACGTTTGTTTGCACACTTGGATTCAGACCCCGCCACCCGATATAACCAAAAGAAAATAAGATTAGAATTACTATGACAGCAAACAATCTTTTATCTGAATGTGAATCCATAAACAAGGATATCGTTATTAAAAAATAAATATTTCCCACATAGCACTTTAATTGGGTTATACCAAGATACCCACAATGTTTCCCTGTTTTATTTGATATTGAAATACTTGATACAATCAATTTTCGAAAGTAGACCAGTTTAGCCTCATGTAACAATGATATTGAATTTCTCGCAGCATAACAAACAACTCATAGATATTTGAATTTAATTAAATTATTTCATCGAGTCTTGATGAATGTGTTCTAAAAATTCTATAGATTACGGAACTAATATTTTGCATCTTTAATTGATGATAAGTTTTAAATACCCGATTTTAGACATCATCTTTTGATACAAATGAATATAAAGATATATACAAGTGGTTTAAGTAAGATACTACTTATTACCACGATTTCGTTGATAATTCCATTTACGTGCCTTTGTTTGGCAGATACACGAGATCCTCCAATGATCGATGATGGATATGAATCTGGAACTCTATCTGCCTACAGCAATACATACTATGATGAAGGGTGTCAATGGGTAGATTTTCAGGTAACAATGGATAGTATTACCACTGATAGAAGACTACTTGTGACAATAGAAGAAAGAAATGAATATGATCTCTCTTTTAATCAAACACTGTGGCAAGGATATCTTGAGTATGACGAAACATCCTCTGAAGTACAACCCTCATGGTCAAGAAATATCATACGCATTAAACTACACGAAACAGATGGTTATCAAACTCAGTATCAAATATATTATGAGGGATATCGATTCAGTAAATAAGAGGTCATAACAAATCCTTCATTTTTTAATTCCTTCTTTATTAACTAGAAATTCAGTAATTACCAATCTTAGATCATATGTTACATTATATTTATTGTGTGGTGTTGATATACATAAAAAACGTGCCAAATAGAGTTCAATATATTTTACCATGTATTTTCTTGAAGTAGTGTAAGTTACTATCTCCTTGATACGAGTGATTTATCTGAAAAATCAACACGCCAGTACGGATATATCTCTCTAATTCCAATAAATATTCAAAAAATCCTAATTATCAGCAAGGTTCTCCAGATAATCGTTTATGATTAGAAAATACATGCAAAAAAAATATAAACTTCAAATTAATATAAAATATACATGTCATTGCCCGCAAATATGGCGAGAAACAGTATACTAGCTTTAATTATAATCGCTTTAGCAACTGGGATATACTTTTTTACTCAAACAAATAGCCAATCAGTTACAATTACGAGAATGGATGAGATTATTCTAAACTCTTTCACTGTCGCGGAGGAGGTATGTGTTTATAATAACGAGATATATGTGGTTGGCTGGGAGTATAATAATGAGTCTCGTCCAGTAAGCCATGCTTGTCTTACTAAACTTGATTATGATGGTGAAGTTATCTGGGAGACAACATGGGATAGTTTTGGTGACACGAGAGCTAGAAAAATCAGTTGTAATGGAGACGGTGTATATGTTGTTGGGGAGGCAGTAGATGAATCAAGTCAATCTTACAAATATATAGCCAAGTTTAGTTTCGATGGAGTGCGTGAATGGACTATTAATGGTACCAGTATTGAAGATATTTGTGCGACAGAGAATTATGTTTACGTGAAAAAGGATGGTTCTCTCGTCAAGCTTGACAACAATGGACAAGTTATATGGGAGAGCCCAGTGTCTGGTGGTAAAATTTTCGTCGAGGGAAACGTCGTTTATATAGCTGGTTCTACTAATGTGAATGCTACTGGTGATAGTGATTCGGTAGTATCCGCGTTTGATGTTGAAGGAAACCAGCTGTGGAGCACTAGAAGGTTCTCGACAAGGGGAGACCAAGTTTATGATGTTTGTGCCACGGATGAGGCTGTGTATATTGCTGTCTCTTATACACATCTCCGAGCCCACGAGACCTCTCTACATCTCGTATGCCGTCTTCTGCTTGAAA
>CALGBN010000337.1 GCA_937877765.1 Candidatus Bathyarchaeota archaeon
GAAGATACCCACACCCCCAGCGTTTGAGTAAAACCCTCACCTTTTTTATCTACAAAGCCCAAATTAATCTGTTCTAAAATGAATCTTAAAGGATCAAAGACAGAGAAAAATCTCCTAAAATCATTCGCAGGAGAAAGCCAAGCAAGAAACAGATACACCTTCTTCGCAAGCGTAGCCAAGAAAGAAGGATACGTCCAGATGCAGAAGATATTCGAAGAGACAGCCGCAAACGAGAAAGAACACGCGGAAGTCTTTTTCAAGTACCTACAGGGCGGCATGGTTGAGATCACAGCCGAGTACCCAGCAGGCAAGATCGGAACCACAGCAGAAAACCTACTAGCTGCAGCTGAAGGCGAGAAAGAAGAATGGGGCGTACTATACCCTGATTTCGCTAAGACCGCTAAGGAGGAGGGCTTTGATGATATCGCTGAGAGCTATACCGAGATCGCTGAGGTCGAGGAAGAGCACGAGGCAAGATACAGAAAGCTACTCGCCAATATCGAGAATGGCACTGTTTTCAAGCGTGACAAGGAAGTCAAGTGGCATTGCCTGAACTGTGGATACATACACCACGGCAAAGAGGCGCCAGAATTATGCCCAGCATGCCAACATGCACAGGCATACTATGAGATCATGCCCGAAAACTATTAGAGGAAAATTTTTTCCTCTCATTTTTTATCTAGCTAGGTAACCCATCACATCAAACTGCATTTCTTTCAGTTCTTCAACCACTTTGAGACGTTTCTGTAGCTCAGGATCATTCTGAAGGTCTCGGACTAATGCTTCGCTGATGTAGAGTTCCTCGATCTCCTGTGTGTTTCTTATCCTGATAACGCGTGCTTCAGTTGGGTCTACGGGTCCACTGATCCTGATGGCAGTGGCTATAGCATCCCTGTCGTTCGCAAGGAACGGGGGTATCTTGCCTGTTTCACCGCTTCCCTGTGTGAGACAGTTGACGTAGGTTTGATGGTAGTCTATCTTCTCAAATGCTCTGCGAGTAGTCACATCAGCTAACCCGATACCTATGGCGTTGCCGTGTGTCGCTTCTGATAAGTCCAGTACAGCAATCTTCTTGATGTGTGGAGCTCTTGGATCGGATTCGTTTGGCATCCAGAAGCGACCAGTGACGTTGGTGTCCATTCCTACGCCGCTGATGTCTTTGCCTATCTCTTCTACTATGAGGGCGTCTATTTCTTTGAATGGTAGTCTTGGTAACAGGTCTTTCGCTTTCTCCAATAGAATTTTCTCTTGAGTGTAGAACTCTTCTGGGTGGAGGGAGTGTACCTCGGCGGTCTTGTGGTGTGCGTTTTCGAGTACCGCTAACCCCATGACGATGTTAGTTTTCTCTGCGATTAGCTTACCTGCTTCAGGTAGTATCCTGTGGTATCCATCGTAGCGGTGCCAGTGTATCATCTCGGCTCCCTTCTGGTTACCGAGACCAATGGCTAACATCTTGAGCATACCGGACTCTATCTCTCCTTTGAAATCGGTGTGAGGTTTGATCCGTCCAACTACAAATATTCCATCAGCGTTCAATGCAACGCTGCTCAGATAAACCTCGACCCCATCAGGCAGCTTGCCTATGATTTCCACTTCTTGACTTGCCTCAAAAGGTGCTCCCACGGTTTCCTCTGTTATTCCGAGACTGTGGAGTACCTCGATCTGTCCTTCTGGTGTTGCACCTCCATGACTTCCCATGGCAGGTACAATGAATGGTTCTGCTCCTAGGGCTCTTAGCTCGTCGATGATGGTTTTGAGTATTAGGGGTATGTTTGCTATTCCTCGGCTTCCAGCTGTTACAGCGATTCGTTGTCCGGGTTTTACACGGTTTTTTAGTTGTTTTTCGGCTAGTTTTGTTTTGATTTCTGTTTGTAGGTCTACTACTTCAGGTTGATGAAATAACTGGGTGGCTTTAGCCATCTTTGGGAGCTGCATGGCTTGAAGGAGGTGATTCTGCTTATTGGTTTTTTCGTGTTTTAGCCATCTGGACTGCGTACTGGATGGCTTCCTTGAGGCTGTCAGGGTTGGCTGTGCCTTCTCTGCGTCCTGCTTTGCCATAGGCTGTGCCGTGATCTACCGAGGTTCTTATGAATCGTAGTCCGAGAGTGATGTTTACTCCGCTGACGCTCGCCCATTTACCCGTCTCCTCATCGTACTTCATGCCGAGTAGCTTCACGGGAATATGTCCCTGATCATGATACATGGCTACTACTATGTCTGTCTCTTATACACATCTGACGCTGCCGACGAATTAGACGGTGTAG
>CALGBN010000338.1 GCA_937877765.1 Candidatus Bathyarchaeota archaeon
ATTCGGTTAGTACTATAATCATTGTAGAGGTTTTTAGGAATAGTAGATCGTAAACTCTAAGAAGAGCGTACCTTAATAAAGACGGTGGTTTGATTGTATCAGAAATAGCGGTTTCCACCGGAGGATCTATATTGTCAATAATGATAATTACGTTCTTTTTGACTAGTATCTCCGTGGCGTACCCCGAGCCTCATATCAAGTCTGTTCGCCCAGTAGGTCATTCTATCAAGAATATCCCTGTTTAATGCCCTAAGCGGCGTCACGTAGATGATGCTGATACCGGGCTGTCTTCCACCGTTCATGAGAAACTTGTGAAGTACGGGTAGTGCTGCTGCCTCTGTCTTACCTGTGGCTGTGGCTGATATGAGTAATACGTCTTTATCTTCCAATATGATAGGAATTAGCTTTCGCTGGGGCTCTGTTGGTTGTTCAAAGCCTTTTTCCTGTATCAGCCTCCGAACTGGTCGGCACAACTGCGAGAAAGCATTATCCTCAGTCAAGGCGCGCGGAACCTTTTTCGCAGCCTAAAATAAAAACCCAATGGGATAAAACCCATCAAAAGGTTTTCAATAACCGGTTTTTCTCGATGTATTCGCAGAGAATTGTTTTATACTCGGATAATTACAATAATTATCAGTATATATGGGAAGGTAATCCGAGATGTTTCAAATAGTCGCACAAGCACCAGCACAAATGCCGCTATTAGTAGGTCAAGCTCTCTTTGCTGGAGGCATAATTCTACTATTAGTGGTACTTTGGCGGTTCTCAAAGATCGAGTAAAAAACTGGTATCCTCAACCCTTTTTCTCATCAAACCAGATATCACATACTTTATACTTTAGGTGTGCCTAAGAACACAGATCGCATAAACGGCGAACAAAACAGGTGAAATCAATGGTAAAAGTAGGAATCATGATCTGTGACAGGAACAGGAAATGTACTGGAAACAAGTGTTTTAGATCCGTCATAGAGAGAGACGGGGCATTCAGAAAATATAAGGACGAACCAGTTGAAGTTGTAGGCTGGATGGCTTGTGGAGGATGCCCCGGTGAGAGACTAGAATTCGCACCAGCTGACATGAAGAAATACGGGGCAGAGGTAATCTACCTAGCATCATGCTACCTAGCAGGCTACCCACCATGCCCATACATCAAAGACCACAAGACCTACATCGAAAACTACGTCGGACTACCAGTAGTAATAGGAACCCACCCCATGCCACAGAATTATATCGATACCCACGAGAAAGCAGGCGACTGGGAAGGATGCGAAGAGTACCTCAAGGAGATCACAAACGACCCTGAAGGAGCCCACAAGTACGATTCCACTAGACCCGACTACACTGAGAGTCTAAAGAAGAAGTAATCTTCTTAACTCACCATTTTTAATCAAAATCGATATGAATTCTGACGCTGAACTAGAAAAAATAAAGCAGGAAATGCTAAAGAAACTAATGAACCCTGCACCAAAACCAAGTTTCTGGAAACCCGGTGAGGTGATGGAACTAACAGACTCAAACTTCCAAAAAGCCATTAGTGAAACCGACAAGCCTGTCTTGGTTGATTTCTGGGCCGAGTGGTGTGGACCATGCAAGATGATGGCTCCAGTAATACACCAAATGGCAAAAGACTACGCTGGAAAAGCCCATATAGCCAAGCTAAACGTTGACTATAACAAGATAACAGCCGCTCAGTTTGGTGTAATGAGTATACCCAACTTCATAGTATTCAAAAACGGTAAGGCTGTTGGGCAGACTGTTGGTGCTGTAGGGCTACAGGGACTCAGTGCACTTATCAGGCGTTTTCTATAATACTACCTAATTTTACTACGTTTTTATAGATTAATTTATTATCTTATCACTATTTTGTGTAACTATGAGTAAGATACTAACAAGAGCCTCTGTAATAGAGTTTCTTCTAGGGTTTTTAATAGGAAAACTATTCGGAACCATGGTATCTTCATGGCCATATTTTGAGTATCTAGGCGATCCAGCCTTATCAGATGTCTTTTATTATGAGTTCGTGGCAAACCTACTCTCTTTCAATGGCTATCATTACGCATTAGCCGTGATAGGTGGATTGATACTGGTTATCTGGCGAAGCAACGAGTTATTCGATTAAATAGTTGGAAGAAGGAGCCG
>CALGBN010000339.1 GCA_937877765.1 Candidatus Bathyarchaeota archaeon
CGAGCACGCCGTCCAGTCTGGAAGGCGGGCTCTCGGCAGGCTTCCTGACCCTAGGGGGGCCCATGAAGAGGCAGTGGCTGGAGTAGACTCCCCCGTATCTCGCTGCGACCTCTGCACAGGAAACGAGTTCCTCGATCTCCGCGTAGAAGCCGGGCTCGTAGTCCCTCCCAACACTGATGCCCCTGCAGCCCTCCTCCATTGCCACCTCGACGTGCTCCGTCATCTCCCGCACCTCCTCCTTGGTAGCTTTCCTCTTGAAGTCGAGGCCCATCACCATGGAGCGGATGTCGCCGTGGCCCACCTGAGGAACGTAGTTGGGGCTCAGCTCCCTCTCCTCGACGCGCTTAAAGAACTCCCCCATGGTGTTCCAATCGATACCCCAGCCATAGATCTCCTCATGCCTCGCGTTGACGGCGTCCCGGGGAAGAAGCCAGTCCCGATAGTACATGTAGGAAGAGAGGTCGTCATATATGTCCCAGAGGAACCAGGGCTCCCCAACGTACTCGTTGTTGTACGGGCCCGGCGTGTCACCGCAGAGCCCTCCGATAAAGGTTGTGATCCCCTGGCGGAGGAAGCTCTCGGCCTTCGGATAGTACAGGATGGATAGATCTGCATGGTTGTGAACATCGATTATGCCGGGGATCGCTGTGAGGCCCCTGGCGTCAATTACCTCACGGGCGTCGAGCCTGCCACCTTCACCTTCAACGATCGTTGCGATCCTATCGCCCCTGATCCCTATAGAACCGAGATACGATGGAGCCCCAGAACCATCGACGATTGAGGCATTCTTTATAAGAAAATCAAACTCTTCTGACATGAACGTAGAACAATTCCTGAACTATAAAATTGTTACGTGGTATCATGTAAATTGTTACGAGGTATTATGTGAAACTACTAGACCTGCAGTTGTTGGATCATAGCCTTAATTATTATAGAGGATTTTTATTTTCTTTTGTTTCCGGGTTTCTGTCGTTTTTTCATCTAGTCTGGTTGGAAGCAGCTCCAGATAGAGGGCATAATCTCGGCCATCAACGCTATATCTATCCTGAAGCGGCCTCTAAGCCACACAGAGGATCCGTAGACCATCCGCTTCAACCCATCTTTAAGCGTCCTCCAGGAGAAGATCCATAGCCCACGCTATCAGCCGCCTCCCAAGGTGCATAACTGAGCCAGGTTATAACAGAAACACGCAAACACCAGCTTAACCCGAACCCTGGGCAAAGATGTCACCAACACGTGCCCCGACCCAAACACCCGCTTGATCACCGCGAAAGGCCTCTCACCCGGAGCCCGTTTCCTGTTGATGCGCCGGTTCCGGAGCCGATCCCATATACTCAGCGGATGGCCACGAGCCGCCCTCTTCATGGCCGCGTTCCATCCACGGGGCTTCACGCCCTGATATCCTTTGTCACGGTACACCACCTCACCGGGCAGGCTGAGATCTACGCGGCTGTCATGAACATTCGCCGGCGTAGCCACCAAGTCCCGCAACAACCCATGATCCACGTCCATCTTTGCGTGCAGCTTGTACCCGTAATACGACTTACCCGCCTTCTTGGCCCAAGCACCATCCTTGCTTCTACGGGTTTTTGCTTCATCGCCACGAGGTGTATCCACGGGTGCGTGACCCGGGTCCGCTGTGATAAAAGACGCATCCTGCACCACACCCTTCCGGACCTTGAGACCCTTCTCATCCAGCTGACGCTGCAGCTCAGCCCAGACCAGCCTGTCTCTGCCCGTCTCGGCTAAGCGTTCCCTGAACTTCCAGACAGTACAGTAATCCGGGGCATCCCCGGGGAATCCGAGAAAGTGCTGAAAATCGATGCGATTTAGGGCCTGACGCTCAAGCTCCGGGTCACTTAGCCCATACCATGCTTGGAGGACTAGGAGCTTCACCATGAGCACGGGATCCATGTTAGGACGGCCTCCACGAGGGGTGTCATTATTGTACATGGGTTGAATTAATGGCCTGAACCTGTTCCAGTCTATCTGTTTTTCCGCCTCAGCCAGGCGGTCACCGTTACGGGATGTTTTTCTGTAGAGTTTTCTGAGGAGATAAGAGTCAAAAGAGTCCATAACATGTCAAAAACCTTCTCTGATCTATAAATCTACCCGAGGGGGTGGAAAACAGGTAAAAACACAGGTAAATAAAAATTCTCTATATTCTTTCCTACCATTTATCTACGTCAGATCACAATATGCACTCATTAAAATTCAAAGTTTTTCGAGACATGTATCTATGAAACATTAATTTGATTTAGATAGATTACTAGAATCACTGCTGTAATTACCCATAGCCCCTCTAATAGTATCAAGTATAATTTTATCGTCTTATCTCCTGTGGCGTATTCATTTATTACCTCAATGTGTACATTCCTCCATTCAATATCCATTCTGTCAATGCTCCAAGCACTTGAATATGGAGGCCCTTCAATCCAGTTAGGCAGCATCGTATAACTCAAATTGATGCCCTTGCTTTCGGATAAACTGGGCGAAAGAAAGGAGAACTGTGGAACTATACCTTCATCGATGTAGCCCTGAAAACGTGAGACTAAACCGTAGTCGCCCATAACTTGCACGATAAAAAATGAGCTATTAGCAGAACCTGGCTTGAAAACTAAATGAACCCCAATAACCGACTCCTCGAAAACAATCTTATTAGTAAATAGGTAAAGCGCTCCACACTCATCCTCGAGGCTACTCTCTTGTATGTTTTCTTTAGGGTCATCATATTTTTGAGGGATGACGCTCTTCTGGACCATCAATGGATAACCAAGTGTAGCAACAAGAGAAAAGACGAAAAAGACAACCAACAATCCTCTAAGATTGAACTTATCCATAAAGGCATTAAAAATATCTATCCATATAACACTTGAACCATCACGTGACGACGTATTTACTTTAATTACACATCTTTTACTGTACCATCATTGACAGCATAATGCATAGATGTCTCTATTTGGCATTGTTTATGGTTGTTATATTGAAGTCATCCATTGACGCGTTCTTGAGTACTTTTACTATAGTCTATCTATGGATAGATGAGGGTCCGAAGATCACCCTGTAGAGTATCCCCAAAGGTTCTCTTTATCCAGATTCTTAAAAGCCTGAATATAAGGAACAAGCGCTGAGATTAGCTTATTCTCAGCCTTGTTAAGATGCTCCTGAAAAGTAGTTCTAGGTGTATCCATCTTCTCAGCAATAGCCTTAGCATCCGCTACTCTAGGGAGGTTAAAATAACCATAACTATACGCCTTCAAGATAGCGTCTATCTGTTTCTCAGTGAGAGCCGAGAAAAGAACCTCAGCCGTTAAACTTAGACTACCCGCCAGATGACCGTGTAAAGGCATCTTCCTTAACATTGAATACTCAAACC
>CALGBN010000340.1 GCA_937877765.1 Candidatus Bathyarchaeota archaeon
GTACAATGCTATAGATACCTGAAACACATAGGCATCCCACCAGGCAAAATGCACATGGAGTACAGGCTAGGAAGAAACCATGTTGACTTCTTCCCGTTGAAGCGGGTATTCTGGGAGCACCACCCTATCAACCACAAACTAGGCTCAAACATCTACAAATATGGAAAACAACGTCGGCACATCTTGGATAAACATGGGTATGAGCATATCCCGTTGATTGTCTCTGATGTGATGTTTGAGGATATACCGGATATCTGCCACAAGATGGCTGAACATGATATAGATTTCAGAAAAGGAGTCGTACCAACTGATACTGGCATCTACTATCTAAGAGACTATGAGCACGATTTCTTGGATATTGGGTATGAGCTGCTAACCGAGACTATGCAGTTCTAGTTTATGGGGTGAATTTTCCCCCATCTGTAAAGGTCATCATCAGCTGCGCGTAGAGGTCACTGAATCCATCATTGGTTACGCTGCTTACTGGTATTGGCTGGAACTCCAAGCCGATCCTGTTGATGATCTCCATCATGTCCTGGCTCATGGTTCTGTTCAAGCCGGTGAGCCGTGCGTCTACTGCCTCCTCTAAAGCAAATTGGTCCTCGCTCCAGCTAACCATTTCTGCTAACTGGTACTCATCCAAGGCGTCTATTTTACTGATCAAGTGGTATTGAGGTAGGAAGAACTTGGTGTTGATGGCTGTGGCTAGGAACATGTTCATTACATAGTTTAATGGATCACGGCACTGCATTCCGTCAAAGATGTAGATGACTCCTTTCTCTACGTCAGTGAGGTTCTGTGCTATCTCTGCCCCGATATTTCTGAATGCGAATAATTCCATCTGACCTGGTGTATCCACTATGCAAACATCTGGTGTAAAGTCCTCTATGTCGTTACTGAGGTCTTCTACTATTCCTGACATCATGTCGTGGGCAAGCATCAGGCCGCCGTTTGGTCCGAGACCATATTCCTCCATGATCTCTTCTACTTTGATGTATTCTCTGACGTCAACATTAGCCGCGTAGGGTAATATCATTGACCCGGGGTCAAGGTTGACCGCCATCACGTCCTCCCTGTGGTATTCGAGGAATCGTGTGAACTTGGCGGTGAAGGTGCTTTTACCGCTTCCAGCGGTTCCAAGCACGAATATTAGGTTCAACCTGTAAACTCCTTGAAGCGTTTGTATGTTTCAGCCATCATGTATCTGCGTGGTGGACGTTTGAAGCCGTAGCTGCAGACTGGTTCAACTGCGCCGCCTATGCCTTTTTCTTTGGCTATCTTCATTCCCCTGATTACATCTACGAGTACTGCTCCTGCGTTGGGGCTGTCCTCTGTGCTAAGC
>CALGBN010000341.1 GCA_937877765.1 Candidatus Bathyarchaeota archaeon
CTGTACATCTCGCTGTCCTGAAGTCTCGGTAAACCACCGACTGAGCCCGGGTGAAAACCATGACTATTACTGTAAGGAGGCATCAGTTCGCTTTCAAGCACCTTAGCGGTTACTTTTTCACCATGCTTGATGGCTATGGCAAAGAAGCTGTAGGGTAGCTTCTGTCCTTTAGCTGATTTATTCCAGAGCTCCCAGTCTCTCAGGTCACCTCTGCTTCCTATGCTGAAGTTTCCTGTTCCTATTCCGCCTAGGAGGAATGCTGCTTCTGTGGCTTCTCGTCCGTAGCGGCGCTGGGGTCCTGTGTCGAATAATTCTTTTTGGGTATATGGAGTCGTCATTAAAATTTCACATATCTGTAAACCCGATATGTGCTGAAAATACTTTGGCTAGCTACAGATACTATTGTTGATAAAAAATAAATACCTTCGAGGCTTACTGAATTCAATCGTTTCCATGGGCGAGTGCAAGGAAATGAAGAAAATATCAGCTTTATCGCCTAAATGAAACGCAGAGAAAAAACCAAACAAGTGAGAGAAAGATGGCGAGACTATTCTACAAGATAACGAAACCAGTGATACAGCGTAGGGCGTTCAGCTTCCTACATGAGAAAAACCTGCAGAGAAAGATGGACTCACTGATAGCTATGAAGATGAAGATGCTGGCTAACTGCACCATCGGACAAAAGATGGGTGTAACAGCTAGCAGTAAACTAACCGACTTACCGTTCACAGGATACAACTATTACCTTCCATTCTTCAAGGAGCCCCATGAAGGGGACTTTATCTACCCGGTAAAAGACTATGTTAAGGCGATAACTAGCGGAACCATGGGAAAACCCAAGACATACCTACTTCCCCGAACAGGGTTAGAGCATAACGTTCAGAACACTGCAGCAAGTATATTCTTCTTCGCCACTCATAACGGTGAAAAACCTACATTTGAGGTGGGAGACACTATTTACACCAATATGCCTGCGGGCAACTACCTCTCAGGACATATTGAGAAGAACATTAAAAAAGATAGCAGTGATTTCGTGAACCTTGTTCCACCGAACCCGGATGGAATGACGTTTGATGAGAAGGTTCAGTACTTCGTTGACCACTACAAGGAGATTGATGTCGCCTACATGACCATAACGACACTGCTGGATGAGATATATCCCGCTATCGGCGAAGAGTTCAAGCTCAAAGGATTATTCACACAGGATACGGCGGCTGGACCCATGAGGGAGAAGATCAAGAAGGTAATAGGATGTTATCCCAGCACCATTTATGGCTCCACGGAGACAATGTTCTGTGGATTACCCAGCATTGAGCATAATGGTGGTTTCTTCCTTGACTGGAGGATCACAGTACCAGAGTTTGTAGAAGAAAAAGACACTGTAAGCACTGATATTGTGAGTCTTGAGGACCACCCTGATACCATCAGTTTCATGGATGTAGAGGTAGGTAAACGCTACCAACTAGTGGCTACTCCAATACGAAACGATATGACACGGTATGTAATGCCAGACATCTTTGAGGTCATCTCCAAGGGTGACAACATATTGAACACGGATCAGCCTGTCTTCAAGTACTATAGTAGAAGCGACAAGCTCATTGTCCTTCATAACTTTACACGGATCAATGAGGAGGAACTGCTACAGGTATTGAGTGAGACCGAGATACCGTTCATAGACTTCACCACACGAAAAGAGCGAGAGGATACCCACGAGTATATGCATATGTATATCGAGCTATCACAGGATATGCCCAAGGAAGAAATCTGCAAGAAAATACATGAGCACCTCATAGAGTTCGACAAGGATTACCTTGATTTGGTAACATTGCTCAAGTATGATCCATTGAAGATCACGTTATTGCCCAGAGGAGCTTTCCAGCGATACCTGCGTAGCCGCGAAGGTATTCCAAGGATTAGCCGTATAGGTATGCGTGAGGACAGGTTTAAGGAACTGATGACTCAATCTTCCTAGTCTATTTTATTATTTTGTCAGCCATCATCTCAAATTTATTGATGTCTGCACCGGTCTCATGGGTCTCAGGGTAATAAAAGCATGTTAAACTCACGATGCTTGATTTTATCATGGGTATCTTAGCGGTCAGGAATGTATACAATCGTTTCCAGCCATGTGTATGAATCACAGTGCTCAACGAGTAGATTATTATCTCTGACCCAATCTGGCGCTCACTACTCAGCTTGACTATATCCGAGAACAATAGGTCTAGTTGTGAGAGATCATCACCAAGTGACATTACTTTTTCCTCAAAGGGACTTGGAACGTTCTTGCTTCCAGTCTGAACTCGTACAAAGTAGGTGTCCTCATTGTCCTCGGTTAAGGATAGGTCTCTTGGGGTTATCAGGTCATAGTAGCTGATGAATATGGTTCTGATTCCCTTTTTGGAATTTGCTTCGATCCTGTTCTTGATC
>CALGBN010000342.1 GCA_937877765.1 Candidatus Bathyarchaeota archaeon
TTCTAGTAGTTTGTAGTTGTCAGCTGCGTTTACGTATGGTTCCATAAGCCATGTCATGTCACCGAAGGCGACTACCTTCTGGTCTCCAAGCTTGTAGATCGATACCACGTCATATTCTCCCGGTCTCTCTGTAACCGAGTCATAGGTGTGGGTGCTGGTGGTCATGTAGCCTCTGCTCTCTGAGTAGACTGGTCCGGCAGTGTAGAAGACTAGTTCATCAACACCTTCTGAGAGGAAGCTGTCTCTGATGTCGTCCACTATGATATTTCTGTAGTAGCCGTAGTTTTCCTCTTGGTTGTAGAGGTACCCATTTCCGTAGTGGATTCCCCAGTGCTCGCTGAGGCTGTTCAGTGGTGCTTGTAGCGTGGATACGCTTAGGAAATCAGCGCTTGCATCACCCAGTAGAATCAGGGTTCCTCCTCTAATTACCCAAGAGTTGATCACCTCATATTCCTCGTTGGAATAATATTGTCTGGGGCAGGCGATTACTAGCGCCTTGGTCTCATTCAAAGCATCTTCGATATTACTCCAGCTATCGGAGTAACCTACAACCATGCTTTCTTCTGTTACTAGTCTAGCGAATGCATCCAGTATCCATGGACTGATAGCGTTGCCGTGGCTCATATCTACCAACACATCTCCCCTGATGCTGGTTACGTTCATGGTTTTTGTCTGGTTTGCGGGGGTCTCGCTTTGGGCATAAATTTGCTCAGGTAGATACAGGTAGTATATTGCTGGTGGCGGATTCTTTTCGTTTAACTCTGCTATTGATGGATATGTTATCTCTATTGCCTCATAGCTTTCCGCGACGCGTGCAACTAGGGACTCTGTATCATAGTCTTCGATTTTTGCTAACTCCGCTGCATACTTGATTGCGGTTTGAAGTGAACCAACCTCATCAGCTAGACCATCGTCTACAGCATCAATACCCATCCAGATAGTTCCCCTTGTGACCGTAGACATGGGTATATTCAATGCATCTCCTCTTCCAGTTTCAACGGCGTCACTAAAACTCCCCCATACAGTAGTGAGCTCAAATGGGAACTGCTCTGGACTGAAGCCTGTTATCTTGTTAGGTCCAGTTTCAAGAGTTGTCTCGCTTGGGACTATCCAACCCGGTCCAGTGCCGATAACGCCCACGTTTCCCACCATAGCTGAAGGTAGTGTATAGACATGATCTGCCGCTACGGCGATATAGTATCCACCGGATAGCGCCATAGAGATGGATGCAACGACAGGTTTCTCGGCTTTCAACTCCAATAGGTCAAGGTAAACCTGTTCAATGAGATATGCTAAGCCTCCAGGGCTATCTATTTCCAGTACAACTGCTTTTACGTCGTTGTCGTTGAGGGCTTCTTCTACTGCTGAAGACAAGATATAGGCTTGATAGCTATCGTCTACTACTCCATAAACCTCGATTATTCCCACAGTGCCGTGTTTTGTGAAGCTTACAGTGTCATCTGGTTCCCAGAAATAGAGTCCAGCGAATCCAAGAACCATGAAAATAATAATTACCGCCATAGTGGTCTGTACGCGGTTCCATTTACGTTCCTCAGTCAATATTTACCCTCTTCCCCCTAGAATAATCAAACCCCCTTAAAACCTTACAGCAAATTTATACACTGCCCATCCGCATCAAGTGATATTCTGGTGAATAAGAATGCCAACAATAAAACTACCCGAGGACCCCGAAACCTTCAGTTTATTCGGTGAGCCACTATTCAAGACGCCTCTAAGGGCAGACATCTTGGAGAGACAGAAGAAACTCTACGATGAGGCACTGACAAACTATAAGGCAGCCCCCGAGGACGCCGATAACATCATCTGGTTGGGCAGAAGAACAGCCTATATTGGTGACTTCAGGAAATCAATAGCAATCTATAGCATGGGTATCAAGAAACACCCAACAGACCCACGAATGTACAGGCACAGGGGACACAGATTCATCACACTAAGGTTCTTTGACCAAGCAATAAGCGACTTTGAGAAAGCAGCTGAACTCATAAAGGGAAAACCAGACGAGATCGAGCCTGATGGAATACCAAACGAACGCGGAATACCCGTTAGCAGCCTACACTTTAACATCTGGTACCATCTAGGACTAGCGTACTACCTGAAAGCGGATTTTGAGAAAGCTTTGCACGCCTATGAGATGTGTATGAAGGCATCAGAGATCGATGACAAGGTAATCGCAACAGCCCACTGGTACTACATGACCCTACGGAGACTTGGAAGGGAAGCCGAGGCGAAGAAGATTCTGGAAAACATCACAGAGGATATGGATGTAATCGAGAACCACCACTACCACAAGTGCCTCATGATGTACAAGGGTAAAAACAAGCCAGAGACATTAATGAAAGAAGCTTATGAGATGGGCGACCTTGGACTTGTCACTATAGGATATGGAGTGGCTAACTGGTACCATTATACTGGAGACAAGGAGAAAGCAGCGGATATTCTACGAGAAATTGTGGCTGTTGAAGGCTGGGCGGGTTTCGGATACATCGCTGCTGAAGCTGATCTTTATCATATGGGATTATCTCCCTAATTTTTTCTATTTTTAAAAATACTGTAACCAGTAAAAATCAGACATTACTCAGTAGAGATTAATCAAATAAATAAGAAAAAATAATAATGCAATCTGCACTCAAATTCGACCCTGATAAGGAAGGACTCAGGACACTATTTCGAGAATGGCAGATACATACATTACGATACCTCTGGGCACACCCCATGAAACAATACACAACCAAGCAAATCTGGGATCAAGTCTGTAAAAATCTTGATAAACGAGTCTCCAGAGCAACAATCTATCATTTTCTTGATGAAATAGCTGAGAAAGGGATCATATCCTTTGAGACGGGTACTGGGCGAGGGGGACTCAGGATTCTCTTCTATAGTCAATACTCTGAAGAGGAGTTTAAGGAGCTGATGGCTAGGAACCTGATTCAGTCAGTGAAAGATAATCTACTGTCACCGACGTGATGACAACCAAATAATGTAACCCAGATACTTTAGAAACAAGTGTCACCAAGACGGTGACAGCTGGTAACTTAGTGTTTTAATCAACTAAAAATCGAGTTTTGATGGGAAACGTAAATGAAAACAACGAAACCAAGATTCACAATACTAGTACTATCAATAATTCTACTATCAAGCACATGGATGCTACCATTAGCAACAGCCGCCCTACCGGAAACACCCGGAGGCGGCGACACATACACAGACTATGGACTACTCGACAGCGACACCTACATACTATACCCATGGGAAGACACAAGCCTACAGGTAGGCTTCAGTAAATACGGTGAACTCATAGACGAAAACATGGGACTCGGTCTCAAATACGATGGAGTTGATGTGTTCGCCAACAGCATGGTACCTATCAAGGACTGGTGCAGCGGATGGATAATGGACATTCACTACACACAAGGTGGATACCTACGAAACACATGGGTATATGCCCTCTTCTCAGACCGCACAGTAACAGGTGTAGGAGGCGAATGGAGAAACGAGCAACTAACAAAAGACGCGAGTGATCCTAGCGATGTCCCCGGTGGACGCAGAACCAACGGGTACGCCGAGACAGCTCCCATCAGGCTCATCTATGACGGCGAAAGAGAAGCCATCTACCTGCTGAATACAACCATCTATGACAAGGACAAGGCTCAAGGTGGAGTACCACTAGTGGAACTTACCATACAGCTTGTCTTTAACAAGGTCAAGAAATATGTTGTCGAGATTAAGGACGTCAAACGTATCGATAACAACAAGATGGATGGACCATTCCAGATAGAGTTCAGTCAAAGAGCAGAGTGGGACCTAGGACTGAGCACAGCGCCAAGATGCTACGCAGAGTTCTATGACAACCTTACAACAAAGTACATCAAACATCCGTTCTACTACCCGGGGGGAGGCGTACCGGCTAACTATGATCTCTGTCAGATTATTGCGGAGCCAAGCGACCCAGAGGAGAACGAGCTTGTGGGATTCGCTGCGTTCTGGCCGCCGTTGATATCCAAGTGGGTTACAGAAACATACAACGTCCGCAGACTATCTGATGATGTTGATGTCCCAAGCCTACTATCAACGATGGAGACCTTTGAACATGAAGCACAGTTACCGATATCAGCCGATGACCTAGTTGACCCATGGATATACTATGATGATCTCACAGGCGAAATTATCATACTACTTCCAAAGGAACCTGTACCTTACCCAAGAGGTGAAGGAGAATGGGAAACAGCGCCATGGGTGTTCAGAGAGGAAAACAACGGAGAATACGCAAAACTCCTAGAGGAAAAAGGAGGTACGCCCGGTCAATGGGTATGGGACCCCGGCCACGCACCATTTGGAGCTGTACGCATCAAGCCATTCCAGTGGGGATGGGGAGACAACTTCAAGGTAGTCTACAAGCGATTCATGAAAGGAAACACACCACAGATAAGTGAAGCCCTACCATGCATGGAACCACTATTCGAGGAAGGAGACTTGGTTCCAAGCTATGGCATGAACGAGGAACCAGACACACCATACGTCTTCGCTGAATGGGACTTTGACCTAGACTTAGATCACCCAGAAAACAGCACACACCAGTTCAGATGCATGAGCGTCTACGGTGTAACCGACCTCCATAACGGAGTAGACCCAGACATGCCTGAAGGAGTCGAGGAAGGCTACTTCAGGATTGACTCAGAGGTACTCTACCAGCTTGATGAGGTCTTCAACCCGATTGACCTCAGCGATGTAGCTAACAAGGATACATTCAGTTGGTGTCAAAAGGGAACAGCCACAGAGACCATCACACTGCAAGCACACCTATTCGACAAGTACGGCAATCCAAGAGACTGCTTAGAGAATCACACAGTAGTCGCACCAGAGAAATGGGGCTACTATTGCCGTGACTCGGAAAAAGTACTGCTAATGGATAGCTCAGGTACTAATCCAACTAAGCTACTCTGGAGACCAGACGATTACACCATAGATGGAAACATAGTCACCATAGAACCAGCAGCTCTAACAGGTTACGACAGGTACAAGATACTCTACAATACCAAGTACATCACAGAACTCGTACTCACCGACGCAGAGTTTGGAACCGCAGACCCCGGTGACACAATGTTCGGAGTAGATATGACAAGAGAGTTCTTACCAGAATGCGTGAAATGGACCATCGATTTCGATGAAACAGACATCGCAGGACACTGGGCATCAGGAGCCATTCTAATCATAAACACATCCGATAAAACATACCAAGTAAAAATCGCAGACACGGGACCATACTACGCAGAGTATCCACCATGGACAGCAATGCCTATGCCACCCGGAATACAGTTGTACAGTAGACGCGACGACCCAGATATGGGATCAACTGCACCTGATTACTTTGAGATTTGTATACCCTACAACTATACAAACGACAAATGTTTCAGTTGGGCAGCGTATGTCGAAGCTACGTGGAATAGCCCCTCAGGAACTGGTTCAAACCAGATGGCATACCCAGATGACTGGGGAGGACTCCCCGCATCAAGCCCATGGGGCACACCTAACGTAAACATGCACAAGGACTGTTATCCTTTCCACGTTGGAAGATGGGAGTGGATGGTGATAGGCGGCTTTGCGGCTCCATCAGACAGCCTCGGAGCAGCCATGCTAAGCTCAGCGTGGTGCGACTGGAAGAACACAGAGATATGGCTCAGCGGACTGGACATCAAGGCAACGGTAAATGCTCCAAGCATTCCATGGGTACACAGAAACTTCACAGCGATAAACGCAGACGTACGAGACCTATACTACATGAATCCACCGAACGACAATAGAACTAGCTTCCGAGACGATTGGTGTACACCAGATTACTGGAGTGGAGACACAATTTACCCATACAGCATCAGCAGCAGTAACATGATAGTCGTAGGAGGACCACTAGCAAACCTAGCAGCTGACTACTTCAACGACTTCACAGACGCCAAGATATTCACAGAATACGGTGACGGCTTCTACGCCACAGGATGCTGGGCACGCACAGTGCTAGACCATTATGTCGGAAAGTCAATGGTTGATGTACCTGACAATGAGCTATGGTACAGCAGTGTGGATGTCGATGACAAGGTCGGATACGCCCTAGTAAGCACATACAAAGACCTCAACGAGACCACAGGCTTCATCGTCTATGGATACACAGCAGAAGACACCTACTACGCATGCTACGCGCTACGCGGAGGACTCCTAGACTGGCTACAATACGTCCAGCCGGGAACCACAAGCATCATACTAGAAATTGACTATAACGACCTGCATCCAGTAGAGTTCCACGTCGCAGAAGCGGTTGGACTCTTCACAGAGTGCACAGGCTTCGAGACCAACTTCAAGACAAGCGACTACTACATGAACCATGAAGCAGCATTGAAGGCAGTAGAGTCTAACGCAGATAAGCTTGGAGTCTGCTATAAGCTCGTTGATATCGAATGGTGCGCACAGGTTCACCCAGACCCATAATTCCCCTATTTTTTTGTATTAGCAACCTTTTTCTATCTATTAGTATGAAATGATGCGGGTAACCATTTGTCAAATAGACAACTCTTGGTAAGCAAGATAGAGAACGGGATCGTCATCGACCACATCCCCGCTGGGAAGGCGTTCCTCGTTCTCAAGTTACTCAAGCAGCCAAGCGACGCAGAGACCCTTATAGCCCAGAATGTTGAGAGCGGAAGCCTCGGTAAGAAAGACCTCATCAAAATTGAGGGCACATATCTTACTTCAAGCGAGATTGATATTATTGCATTCGTAGCCCCCAACAGCACTCTGAACATCATACATAACTGGGAGGTAAAAGAGAAACTGTCTCTTATACACATCTCCGAGCCCACGAGACCTCTCTACATCTCGTATGCC